>JAEWJV010000554.1 GCA_023386395.1 Bacteroidota bacterium | reverse complement strand
ATTCTTTACACCGGGTAGTGTTGTGCGTTTGCTGGTTGAAATGTTAGAGCCTTTGCATGGGCGCATTGTTGACCTTGCCTGTGGCAGTGGCGGCATGTTTGTGCAAAGCTTAAAGTTTATACAATCGCATGGTGGCGATAAAACAGATATTTCTATTTACGGGCAGGAACGTTATGAAGGTACACTGCGTTTGTGTAAAATGAATTTGCTGCTGCGCAATCTTTCTTTTGATTTAAAATTAGGCGACTCTTTATTGCATGACAGGTTTCCTGAATTAAAAGCGGATTATGCATTAATGAACCCACCTTTTAATATCTCCAACTGGCATAATGAACAATTGCCGGAAAATGACCCAAGATTGTTTGGAGCAAAAGAACAGTTTACCACAAACGGCAATGCCAATTACATGTGGTTTCAAACCTTATGGTATCATTTAAGTGAAAAAGGAACGGCAGGCGTTGTAATGGCAAATGGTGCAATGACAACAGGCAGCGCCGGTGAAAAAAATGTGCGTGAACACATGATACAAAACGGCATGGTGGATTGTATTGTGCAGATGCCTGATAAATTATTTTTAACTACGGGCATACCGGCTTGTTTATTTATTCTTAGTAAGAACCGTGACGGTAAAGATGGTGAACACCGTGAACGAAAAAATGAAATTTTGTTTATAGATGCCCGCAAATTAGGGCACATGGTAAACCGCAGGTTGCGTGTGTTTAGTGATGAAGATATACAAAAGATTACCGGCTCTTATCATTTGTGGAGGAACACCCCTCTGGCTCCCCTTACAGGGGAGAATAACACCCCCCTTGCAGGTTCTCAAACTGTAAACAGCGTGAACTCCCCCCTGCGAGGGGGGAAGGGTGATACGCTGGCAAGTATAAATAATAAACGTGCTGACATTCCCCCCTACAAGGGGGGTAAGGAAAACTTAGAAATAAAAGAAAACATTGAGGGGGGTGTTACAAGCGTGTATAAAGATGTGGAAGGCTTTTGCAAAGCTGCAACCTTAGATGAAGTAATTGCCAATAATTATGTGCTTTCACCGGGACGTTATGTAGGCACAGAAGCAGAAGAAGATGATGGAATTTCCTTTGAAGAAAAGATGCAAAAGTTAACGAAGGAATTAGCAGAACAGTTTGAAGAAAGTAATAAGCTTGAGCAAAAGATTAAAGTCAATCTCATAAATATCGGCTTTGAAATGCTGTAATTTTATAGCTTGTTCTAAATTGTTTTTATTATGGCTAATAAAAATTTAATGACCCCAAGTACCACAAGTTTAAGTGGTCTTCTTGGTAATGGAATTATATATCGGGTTCCGGTTTTTCAAAGAGATTATTCTTGGAATGAAGATAACTGGATTGCTTTGTGGGAAGATATAATGATTGCACTTAACGGAGAAAGAGATCATTATATGGGAGCGGTAGTAGTTCAAAAGAATGGAGAAAAGCAATTCTTAGTAATAGATGGTCAGCAACGATTTACTACTTTGAGTTTACTTGCTTTGGCAGTAATTCAAAATATTCAAGATTTAATTGATCGCGGTGAAGAAACCGAAGATAACAGGTTACGTATTGAGGAATTACGCAGATCTTTTTTAGGACAGCGTGATCCGGCTTCTTTGCATTATAGCAGTAAGTTATTTCTTAATGAGAATAATGATCCATTCTATCAAAGCTATCTGTTGCAATTAAGAAGACCTGCTAATGAACGATCTCTTCTTGTTTCAGATAGGTCGATGTGGAACGCCTTTCAATACTTTTATAGTGCTATACAAAATTATTTTAAAAACAATGCCACTGGTGAAAATCTAGCAACTTTTTTAAGTAAAGTGATTGGCGATAAATTAATGTTTATAAAGATTGAAGTTGAAGATGAATTATCAGCCTATACATTGTTTGAAACTTTAAATTATCGTGGTGTTGATTTAACTGTAACGGATTTATTAAAGAATTATCTGTTTTCTAAATTATCTCCCATTGATTTGAATCTTGCTAAAGAGACTTGGAAAAGGATATCGGGAACAGTTGGCTTAGATAAGTTTCCAACTTTTTTGCGACATTACTGGATTTCAAGAAATGATTTAGTTAGAGAAGAGCAGATGTTTAAAGTCATTAGAGCAAGTATAACGACCGTTCTAGATGTTTTTGATTTATTAAATGCTTTGGAAATGTTAGCTCCTTTTTATATGGCCTTACAAGACCCGTATAGCCAAGAATGGCAAGGACAAAGAGAAAAGAGAAAAAGGATCAGAGAATTTAAATTGTTTGGAGTAAAGCAACAATTACCAATGTTGTTATCTGCGAAAGAAAAGTTTTCAAACGAGGAATTTGAGCGGTTGCTTCGGTTACTGTCTGTTATTGCGTTTCGTTATAACGTTGTCGGTAACAGGCAGGCTAATATTCTGGAAGATTTATTTAACACAGCAAGCAAAAAAATATTTAGAGGTGAAATAGTTAACACCGCCCAGGTGTATGAAGAAATAAAACAAGTTTACATTAGTGATATGGATTTTCGTTCTGATTTCAGCACTATCGATGTGCCATCTTATGGAAGAAAAAAGAAATTAGCTCAATATATTCTCTTCGAATTGGAAAATCATCTTGCTAATACTAATAGGGATTTTGAAGACGATCCGGGTACAATTGAACATATCCTACCTGAAAATGCACCCGATGAATGGAATCAATTCTTTCCTCATAATATTCAGGAAATGTATGTCTATCGCTTAGGAAATTATACACTGTTGGAAGCAAATAAGAATCGGGATTGTGGAACTCAGCTTTTACCCGCGAAACAGGTTATCTATGCTACAAGTCAATATGAAATGCCAAAAAGGATTTTAAGCCCTGAATGGAATCCTAATAATTTAGATAACAGGCAAGAACAAATGGCAAGATGGGCGTCAGCATGCTGGAGAGTATCATATGCAGATGTAGATACAAATCAATAATTCACTGTAAATAATTAATTAAATTATTAAATGAGAATAATTATAAGCTTTATTCGGTTCAATTATTTCGAACACAAATTATTAATTCCACTTGTAGAGAATATCAAATCTTATTACGACAAGCCTACACTTGCAACTCAAATTTTAAAAGCTATAAACGAAGAGCCCGATTTTAAAAGTGCAGGCAATGCGATTAAATGGCAATATATAAATAACCCGAAGGAGCTACAGGATATCAAATCACAGTTATTTAATCAAGTTGATGGCAGAAAGATGGGAGTTATAGAGATAAAAAAAGAGGATTATGATAAAATACAATCAATCGAAACTCCTTATGAAGATTTTTCTTTTCCACACACAACATTTCATTCAGTACCAGTAATTATTAAAGCAGATGAAAGCTCACCGCTTATAATTGATGATTTGCTTCCTGACCTGTTACCAATGATTACCATCAAGGTGAACGAAAATTCGTTAAATGAAAAGTTAGAAAAATCCTTAAATGAGCGCTTGTAAAAAATATAAACTCATTAACGCATGTTCCAAAATAGGCAGCGGCGCTACGCCTCGTGGTGGCGATGCTTCATATAAATCAGAAGGCATTTCATTAATACGTAGTCAAAACGTTTTAGATTTTGTTTTTTCAAAAGACGGACTCGCTTTTATTGATGAACAACAAGCAAAAGAATTGGCAAATGTTACATTAAAAGAGAAAGATGTTTTGATTAATATAACGGGCGATTCTGTTGCAAGAGTTTGTCAAGTGCCGGATGATATTTTACCAGCAAGAGTTAACCAACATGTTGCAATATTAAGAGCAAATCAATCTTTACTTAACCCTGAATTTTTAAAATATTCTTTATTGTCAAGAAACAATAAGGAAATGCTTTTGACTTTAGCATCAACAGGCGCAACAAGAAAAGCATTGACCAAAAGCATGCTTGAGCAATTTGAGATTTATGCGCCAGAAGATATCAACACCCAACAAAGCATCGCATCCATCCTTTCTTCTCTCGACGACAAAATAGAACTCAACCGCCGCATGAACCAAACATTAGAACAAATAGCGGCAACACTTTTTAAAAAATATTTTACATCAAATGAATTAATTAATCTGAATGAATTAATAGAATTTAATCCGAGACTTACATTAAAAAAGCATGAAGTAGCGACCTATGTTGAAATGGCTGACCTTCCTGAACAAGGTTCTTCAATAAAAACCTCACTTAAAAAACAATTTAGTGGTGGAACGAAATTTCAAAATGATGACACGCTACTGGCACGAATAACCCCTTGTTTAGAAAACGGCAAAACAGCTTTCGTAGATATATTGGAAGATGATAAAGAAGTGGCTTTTGGTTCAACCGAATTTATTGTAATGCGAGCAAAAGCGAATGTGAGCAAGTATTTTCCATACTTCATTGCGAGAGATAAAAATTTTAGAGAGTATGCAACCCGTAGTATGGTTGGGACATCAGGCAGACAGAGAGTTCAAACAGACATGTTGTACTCTTATGAGTTTAATAAACCAGACAATGATTCTATGAATAAATTTCATAAAGTAGCTGAACCGATATTCAAAAAAATAAAATCAAATGCTGATGAGTCAAAAACACTTGAAATAATTAGAGACACACTTCTTCCAAAACTAATGTCCAGCGAAATGGATGTAACTGCCATCAACCAAAACGAACTACTCAATGAAGAAGTACTTATCTGAAAGCGCTGTTGAAGAAGCAGCGATTGAATGGCTTAAAGAAATCAAACCATATCATTATAAACATGGTGAGGATATTCATCGTCCGCTCAACAAAGCAATACTCGAAGATATTTTTACTGCATTTCTTCAAAACAAATACAAACATGTACCCGCAAAAGTGCTGGAAGAAGTAAAGCAGGAATTTTTATTTAACAGCGGTTCAGATATTCATACACGCAATCATGAGTTTCATAAAAAGTTAAGTAAAGGCATTAGTAAAACATGGAACACCCCTCTAACTCCCCTTATAGGGGAGAATGACACTCCCCAAACAACATCATCTAAAGATAAAATTACCTCATCCCCCCTCACAGGGGGGAATAATAATTCGCAAAAAGAACTGTACAATTCCCCCCTGCAAGGGGGGCAGAATGCTGCTGCACAAAATCAAACTTTGCAGGGGGGTGTTCCTCGATTCGAACATTTTTATGCGGTAGATTTCGATAACATCAGCAATAACGATTTTCTTGTAGTAAACCAGTTTACCATTGATGGCAAAAACAAACGCCGTCCTGATTTAATATTGTTTGTAAACGGTTTGCCATTAGTGTTATTTGAATTTAAAAACTGGTTTGATAAAGATGCAGATGTTGAAACAGCTTTTAATCAAATACAGCATTATATAGAAGATATACCACAGGTATTCGAATATAATGCGCTTACAATTATCAGCGACGGGCAAACAACATTGCATGGCATGTTCAGCAGTGGCATGGAATGGTTTGCTGCATGGAAAAGTGTTGACGGCACTAACATGGTTCAAAATGATTTTGCGTTAGAAACATTGATTAAAGGTTTGCTTGTTCCTGAACGTTTTTTGCAATACATACGCTTTTATATTTTTCATGAACTGGATAAAGGACAGTTGATAAAGAAAGGTGCGAAGTATCACCAGTACTTTGGTGTGCAGTATGCATTGGCAGAAACAAAGAAAGCGATTAAGCCTTTTGGTGATGGCCGCATTGGTGTAATATGGCATACTACGCGCAGTGGTAAGAGTATTACGATGGCTATTTATTCCGGCATACTAAGACAAATGCCTGAATTAAAAAATCCAACCATTGTTGTGCAGGTTGACCGCTTTGATTTGAATAAACAATTGTATGAAGATTTTATTGCCGCAAAAGATTTGGTTGGTGATGTTGCGTTGGCAGATAACTCTGATGATTTACGAAAGTTGTTAAGCGCTGAAGGTGGTGGTGTGATAATCAGCACGATTGAAAAATTCACGCTCAAACGTTCCCCCCAGACAGGGGGGATAAAGGGGGGCGTAAAAAACTTCATTCAAACTAATAACAATCTTAATATAGATACCAATGCATTTACCAGGTATGGAATTTTAAAATATAATCCTGAACTTAAACAAACATCAACTGATTTACGCTATGCAGAAAACCTGTCTGAAGTACTGCTGTGGAATGAATTAAAGCGTGATGCACTTGGTGTTGATTTTCACCGGCAAAAAGCAATAGATTATTTTGTTGTTGATTTTTTCTGCAGTGAATTAATGCTTGCTATAGAAATAGATGGTTCTGTTCATGAAGAGCCTGAACAAATTGAAAAAGACAGGTACAGGCAACAAAAATTAGGAAGCTTTGGAATAAATTTTCTGCGGTTTAATACAAATGATGTTTTGCATAATATTCAAGATGTAGTTGCAACAATTAAAGCTTATATAGAAGAAAATAGAACTGAAGAAAAATTATCGCAGTTTGAAAGAGCTGTGTTGAATAGGAATAAACAAATTTGGGACACCCCCCTGCCCCCCTTAGAGGGGGGAACATCAGAACCCGAACATCCTGTTTTAAGCACAAGAGATAATATTATTGTAATTGCAGATGAATGTCACCGCACACAATATGGATTGCTGCAAGGCTTTGCAGCTAATCTTCGCACTGCTTTACCCAATGCTTCATTTATTGGTTTTACAGGAACGCCTGTTGACACAAAAGATGCAGATACAGAAGCCGTGTTTGGTGAAGTGATTCATACATACGATATAAAACAGGCAACAGAAGATAATGCGGTTGTGCCTATCTACTATGAACCAAGACTTGCCAAACTGCATTTAGGCAATGCTCAGATTGAAGAAGAAGCAGAGGAAATTATTGGTGCAGTAACAGATAGAGACCGCAATAAATTATTATGGGCTGCAGCAGAAGATGCTGCGGGTGCAGATAATCGTGTAGCAGAAGTTTCAAAGGATATACTTAATCATTATATAGAACGGGCAAAAACACTGGATGGCAAAGCAATGATTGTTTGCATGAGCAGGCGTAATTGTGTAAAGATGTATGATGCATTAATGAAGTTAGACGGCTGCCCTGAAGTTGCGGTTATCATGACAAGCAATATTGCGAAAGACCCTAAAGCATGGAATCCGCATATTCGTACAAAAGAAAAGATGGAAGCCATTAAAGCAAGATTTAAAGACCCTGATGACCCATTGAAAATTGTGATAGTAAGAGATATGTGGTTAACAGGTTTTGATAACCCGCCACTGCATACATTATATGTAGATAAAATAATGAGCGGGCATAATTTGATACAGGCAATCAATCGTGTTGCAACTGTATTTAAAGATAAACCCAGCGGATTGATTGTGGATTATATCGGCATTGGTGATAAGCTAAGAGATGCAACAAAGAAATATACAGGCTCAGGCGGCAAAGGTGATGTAGTGATTGATGTGGATGAAGCATTTGAAACAGCAAAAGAATTTATAGCTGCTTTACAAAAAAATCTTCCCGCAAATTTTGATTACAGCAAATGGTTTGGTTTATCAAAAGGCAACCAATTAAAGTTAGTAAGTGATGCAACGAATCATATTGTAAGTGATGAAGAAGCAAGTAAAGATTTTATGCTGAATGAACTAAAAATGAGCGGGCTTGCGTCTGTAATTAAAAGTCATCCCAATATTCAAACTATTGCTTTGGATATAATCTTCTTACAGCATGTTGGTGCGGCAGTAAGAAAAATAAAAAACCCATCTGTCAACATAAGAAAGAAAGAGGGACAGATAAAAGAATTGATACATCGGAGTATTGAAAGTGAAGAAGTAGTAGATGTATTTACAATGGCTGGTATTCCAAAATTTGATATTTCTATTATCAATGATGATTTTTTAGCAACAGCTAAAGAACAAAAATCTGGTTACGAACTGAAGCTTGAACTGGTAAGAAAAATATTGAATGAAGAAATAAAATTGCGGCAGTTTAAAAACATAGTGAAGTATAAAAAGCTAAGGGAAGAAGTTGAAAGGATTATTGAAGATTATCACAACCATTTCTTTGACAGTTTAATTGCCTTGCAAAAGATGCGGGATACTGCAAAAACAATGCAGGAGGAAGATGAACGAAGAAAAGTTTTAGGTTTAACAGATGAAGAAGAAGCATTTTATGAAATACTGGCTCAGCATAAAAATGCGATCAGCGATTATGCTTTGATAAAAGAAATTGTAAAGGAAGTTACAGCAGCAGTAAAGAAGAACCTGCAAATAGACTGGTATAAAAAACCAGATGCAAAAGCGCAGATAATGCTTGCCGTAAAAAGAGTTTTAATGCGTAAAGGTGTAAGCCAGGAATTGCAGGATATTTTAAATGAAATCATGGAACAAGCCGAAGCGAGATATAAGGAGTGGTGGGGTGAGGTGGCATAAATAAAATCATGGATAGTAAAATTATTTTAGGAAGGATTCTCCAAAAGTTTATTGATAAAGGGTATTCAAAGTATCAAGACTATAATAAGTTTGGATACATTTCACATACCGATAATGCTGTTAAGGTTGCAAGGGAAGATGGGAAGGATACACCTATACCTTTTTCAAAACTGTTGATTTCAATTGATGCATACAAAGAGAATAGTGAACTATATAACGAAGGAACAACTGCATTACGAGCGGTTGGTATTATACATATAACAAGCCCTGTTCATTCTTTGCTACACTTGTTACAAAAAGATGATTATAAATAATAAACCACATCTCACTGTCCAGCATCGTCTCCTGCAAAGAGACGGTGCGGAGAAAAGAAAGCTGTTTGTTAGGCCCGGTAGAAAACATTTATGTCGCAGCGTTATCTCCGCTATGCAATAATCCGTTTAACACCTGATTGATAAAAGGCACAAATCCTTCAGGGCCAGTTATCCGGTCTTTCATATGAACTGACGTTACATTGCTCGTGTTAAATATATACCTTACAATTTCAAGTCTTTTTTCCAGTTCTATGCCCGCACCCATTATCACAATATCTATTGCGTTATTATTCGCTTCAAACACTTTTTGCGAGTCAGCTAAGTTGGCAGCAGCGAAATATTCAATATTTTTTATTAGCTGATCTAATGGTGGAACGTTTACCAGTTGTCGTCCTACTAATAATACCTTTTTCATTTTAGTTTTTGTTAGCCTGGTGAAATTACCTTGCGCCAACCGATAATTAAAATCTAACTGTAACGCATCGTCTCCTGCCAATGGGCGATGCGTTACACGTTCACAATTATAGCGCATCGTCCTCTGTGAGAGACGATGCCTGACATCAAACATTCATTCATTTAGCATAAGTTCAAAAAATCCTACTTTTAACCCTTACTGAACAGGAAGCCCACACACAATATTTATACTTCCTTCAAAACCTTAAGCCTGCCTGCTGCATATATTAATTACAAAGGCCATGAATAAAATACTATTAGCAGGCGCAACAGGATATTTGGGAGGCTTCATTCTTAACCAGCTTTTAGAGAAAGGTTTTGAAACAAGGGTGGTGGTGAGAAATGAAAATAAACTGCCTGAATCGGTTATTGCCAACAATAAAAAAGAGATTGTAAAAGCTGAACTCACCAACCCGGCATCTATTGCAAATTGCTGTAAGGATATAGACGTTGTTATTTCAACAGTTGGCATAACGCGGCAAAAAGACGGGTTAACCTATATGGATGTGGATTACCAGGCCAACCTTAATTTACTGGAAGTAGCCAAACGGAATGGCGTTAAAAAGTTTATTTATGTTTCTATTTTCAACGGGGATAAATTAACGCACCTAAAAATTTGCCAGGCAAAAGAACGGTTTGTAGCATCGCTTAAAAGCTCCGGATTGGATTATTGTATTGTTCGCCCCACAGGCTATTTTTCAGACATGACAGAGTTTTATCAAATGGCAAAGAAAGGCAGGGTGGTGTTATTTGGCAATGGAGAAAATAAAATGAACCCCATTCACGGAAGCGATCTTGCCGCGGTTTGCATCAATGCCATAGATGCCACTGATAAAGAAATTAATGCAGGCGGGCCGCAGGTATTAACCTATAAACAAATGGCTGAAACTGCATTTTCGGTAACGGGCAAAAAAGTGAAGATTACACATATTCCAAACCGGGTTAGGAAAACAATTGTATGGCTGCTGAGAACTTTTACAAACAGCAGGTTTTACGGCCCGCTTGAGTTTTTTATGACCGTTTTATCAATGGACCTGGTTGCACCTGAATATGGAACCCTTACTTTGAAAGCCTATTTTGAAGCACTCAACAAGGAAAGCCCGCACCGCTGACAGGATATTTAGTTGTTCAGCATCGTCTCCTGCTAAGGGACGATGCGTTACACGTTCATCTTCCAATAGGCGAAACTGATAAAACAGTTACGTTGACAATTAAGGGCTGATGGGCTTTATGGCCAACACGTTGCGCTATGCAGTGGCAATTCCTGTTGATTTTGTTCAAGCCGCAATACGCTATTCAACATTTGTATTTATCTTCAACTTCAGTTTTTTAATTTAGCCGCTATACCAGGCTGACCCAGGTGCTGCTACCAATGTCCTCACGAATGCTTCACCATTGGCACCAAACATAACACACCAACAATATGGAATACAAAGAGATTGCTGAAAAAATAATTGAACTGCAAAATGCGGACTTAGCATTAAGGAACAAACTTATTCAAAGCGGGCAACTGAGCGACGGGTATAATGAAGAAATGAAAGAATTGCACAACAGGAATGCAATAATCTTAAGCAAAATAATTGACCAAATTGGTTACCCTGCCATCGCCAAAGTAGGCAAAGCAGCAAGTGAAGCAGCCTGGTTAGTGATACAGCATGCTATCGGGCAACCTGGCTTCATGAAAAAATGCGTCAAACTGTTGGAAATTGCGGTTAGTGAAAACAAAGCCCATGCAAAAAATTTAGCTTACTTAACTGACCGGGTAGCCTTGCTTGAAGGGAAGCCACAACTTTACGGAACTCAGTTTGACTGGGACAAAAACGGGGAATTAAGTCCTGACCTTTTTGACGACTTAATAAAAGTAAACCAAAGGCGAAGATCTATCGGCCTTAATTCGCTTGAAGAACAAACAGGCGTCATAAGAAGACAGGCTAAACTCGAAAAGCAAACACCACCGGCAGATTTTGAAAAACGAAAAGCAGAAATGGAACAATGGAAAAAGGCAGTTGGCTGGACAAAATAAAAACCTGCTGCTGATGATTAAGCTTTCCTTGCGTTAGCAGGATGAACAATGAAAGGAGAGAAATTTTTCTATCGGTTGGTGTCCCATCAACCGGGATTAACCTATGATGTATTGAAATTAAATTCATTTAGCCGCAGCGGGTTTTCATTATAAAGCCAGCGTGTGCATGATGAGATTCCCTACCATACCCGAACATTAATGGCAAACATCAAACAACTACCTTGCTTGTCGCAAATAGCGCTTACAATGCCGCAATCACCTCCTTTGATTGCAAAACGGCCAGCCTACTTTTGTAAAAACAAAGAAAGATGGGAACGCTAAAATTACAAATGAACATTGCAGGAAGCGAAATCATCGTAACGCCACAAAAGAGTTTACTTCATTTAAGCAACATACACAAATAGCATATGAAAATAACTATTTACATCGCAACATCATTGAATGGGTTCATTTCCAATTCAAGAAATGTTCCCGACTGGTTGTCGCCTGAGTATGGCAGGGAGTTTTATTCCATTTGTCAGGAATATAAGGCAGTTATTATGGGCATGACCACTTATAAAATACTTGCACCAAACTACCTGCCCCTGACCACAGAAGGCACAACAGTGGTGTTGACAAAAGATACACACGCCAGGTCTGAAAACCCAACAGTGATTTTTACTCAAAGCCATGCAGCGGAAATAGTACAGATGCTTGCGGATAAAGGGCACAGCGAAGCCGTTATTATTGGCGGAGCGCTCACCATTAGTGCCTTTATAAATGCCGGGCTGGTTGATGATATTTATTTCATTATGGAGCCGGTTCTTTTTGGTACCGGGTTAGCGCTTCTTAAAAATGTTGAAACGGAATTAAAACTGAATTTGCTTGATATAAAAAAATTAAACGGGCATACGATCCGGGCGCACTACGAAATAATAAAACAATGAAAACAGGATAGCTTCCATCGTTTCCAGGAATATACGCTCAACATTCAACCCTGTCTCCTGGTGCGTTAATTCACTTCTATGCAGTGTTCCCGGGGCCGTTAATTTAAGAGAAGTGCTGCAAGCATCCTTCAAAAAACTTTCCGCGTTGGTTTTTATACTAACTGGATTTATAAAGAATATCCTTTTTTTGCCTTAAATGCCTGTTACAACCAGCTTAATGCAAGTTTTGTTGTAACTATAAATCACTGTTGTATCTGTTAATTATTGCTCATGGATGATGCGCTATCGCAAAAACAAATACGGGATATACAAGCACAAATTGCACAGGAAGAGGAGCGTTATACCAATGCGGTGAAACGTCGTGAAGGATTTAATGAGTTAAAGGAAAAGCGTTTATCCATCCGTACGCTAAAAGACCAGCTACAGGCTTTATTAAATAAAGACGGTATGGGCAACAGCAATAATTTATCTGGAGGTTCAATAGAGGGCGGCAGTAAATTAACCGAATAATTCTTCATGTTGAATAAGAGGAATCATACAGCGAAACGAGCATTGTCATGTACGACAGCTAACCTTAAGCCTATCTTTAAGATAATTGATTTTAAACTATGCCACACAGACTTAGTAAATTGGGTGCAAGAATTAAAGAAATCCGTACAAAAAAGAATATATCTCAAAATGAACTGGCATTGATGTGCGAAATTGAAAAAGCAAATATGTCAAGGCTTGAATCGGGGCAAGGCAATCCTACTATTCTCACTTTGTTTAAAATTTGTGATGCATTAGAAATTTCGATAGAAGAGCTTTTTAAGGAAGACGGCTTATCTTCTGTTTAAAACTGCAATAATAGCCCGCAGAAAAATGGTTCGGTTACTGCCGGCATACCACAATGCATCTTTTTATATAAGAAGCAATGCCCTGCACTTAAAATTCTACGGGCAAAGCAGCCATACAAAATGCAGCGGATAAAATTGAGAAAAGAATATTGCGGCTTGTAAAAAGAAGTCCATGCACACAGCAATCAGTTTTAACAAAGGCCAAAATAGTTGCTGCCGCTCATCTTAAATCTTATAACTTATACCTTAAACCTTACGCCTTCTCCTTCTATTACATAAAACATTAATTTAGCTTTGGTATGCGCTGTTATCTCATCTGAAAGCACATCAAAACATTATGTTTCTTTCTGCCGCCAGGTTTTATTTACTACTGCTTTTTACCGCAGCTTTTTTAATCAATGCTTCCGCTCAAAATAACGGGGATAAAACATTGATTAGTCAAAAGTTTGTTTATAAAACAGCGCAGTGTGATGAAGTATATATGGTATGGGCTGTTGATTACTGGAGAACGCCGGTAAAAAAATTCTGGCCAAAGAATACGCATTTACAGGATGAGTTTGCCTATACCAAATTAATTAAGCGGGGAAACTCTTTTTCTGCTTCCATTACCCTTCCTTATAACAGCAGGATAGATTATTTTTTTTGGGCGCCAAAAAATAATAAAGGGGAAAAAATAACCGGGTGGGATACTAATCTTAAAAGTAATTACACAAGCAATTTTACAGGGAATGAAACAATTGAGTTAAACGATTCAAAATTATATATTGAATACCCGAAGTTTACTATTCTTTCTTCAGGCGCATTATTTTTAATTATATCCTTTCTTCTATTTTTAGTTGCGCTTTTTTTATTTAAAAAAAACCGGAAGCTGAATGCATTGCTTCTTACTGCCGGGTTTTTGGGCAGCGCTTTTATTTATATATTTTTTGCAAGGGCAGAAATTGCTGACCTGTATCATAAAAGCCTGCGTCTTATTTTAGGATCGGTTTTCCAGGATTTGTTTTGGTTACTTACTATGGGGATTTTATTTCTTCCATTGCTTTATGTTTTCAGGCATAAGATGATAGTGAAAAACATTTTGCTTATCATCTTTTTTTTTACAGCAACGATTACAGTTTTAAGTTCACTGTTTAATATTGAGATGGTAAAGCAATTGGGCACGCCCTTTAATTACAGGTGGCTTTATTATTCAGATTTTTTAAAAGGAAACGATGCCCGCACAGGCGTTAGTGAAACACTCACCGGCGCTTTCTTAAGCAATATTTCTTTGTTATTGGCCGGTTATCTTCTTACCGGTGTAACAATAGCCATTGTTATAAAAAATATAGTGCGGGGCAAAAGAACGGCGCTCTCTTTAACGGTAATGCTGTTTATTTTCTTTTTAGTTAGTTTTTATGAATACAGGTCCAATCATTTTAAACCGGCAACAATACAAGCTCCTGTAATAGCTTTTGCCGCATCTGTTTTTGAACCTGGTGGTGAAACCCAAATGCTAAAAACAAAAGTTGCCGGTGAAACAGCGCAATACATAATTAACTACCATAATAATTTTTATACATCAGCATCCGCTAACAGTAAACTGGTAGATAACATTATTTTATTTGTATCTGAATCTACTCCCGAACGATACATAAGCCTGTATGATTCGGCCTTTAATAGCATGCCAAACCTTAAAAAATGGAGTAACATATCTTCAGTTTATACCAATATGTATGCGCAGATACCAAGCACGCCCAATTCAATGCTTACACTTGTTTCCGGTATTTATCCAATGGTTAGTTATAAATCTGCCGTTACAGAAAAAATTCAGTTACCTCCCGTTAGCTTACCAAAACTTTTAGAGGGTAATGGATGGGCAACTTCTTTGCTTTTTTCTTCGGACCTGCATTATGCTGATATGAATGTGTATGCAAAGAGCCAGGGCTTTTCTTTTACCGGCGATTTTAATACGATGCCCTGTAATAAAAAATTTACAACAACGCACAGTGATATTGATGGCCTTGATGATGAATGTTTAATAGGAAACTATTTTAAATGGGCTGACAGTACGAAGCTGAAAAAAAAGTTCAGCATGTTATGGACCAACCAAACGCATTATCCTTATTATACCGATAGCATCACTTCTTATACCAAAGAGAATGACAACCTGAACCGTTATCTGAATGCACTGCATCATACAGACAAAATATTTGGTGAACTGATGACAGGATTAAAAGAACGAAATCAGCTTAAGAGCACTTTAGTCATTTTTGTTGCCGATCATGGCGAAGCTTTTAATACACATAACCAAACGCTTCATGCGTCGCGTGTTTATGAAGAAAATGTACATATTCCCTGTGTGCTTTTTAACCCCGTTCTTTTTAAAGGGCAGTACGATAATAATATTCATGGCCTTATTGATATTGATGTTACCATAGCGCATTTGCTCGGGTTACAAAAACCAAAAGAATGGCAGGGCAAAAGTTTGTTTGATACAACCAAAGATGGACGTACGTTTTTCATCAGCCCTTATACAGATCTGATTTTGGGAACAAGAAATGGGCATTGGAAATACATTTATAATGCCGATACAAAAGCAAATGAATTATACAACCTGGCAACCGATTCAAAAGAATTATTTAATGTTGCTGACCGCTATCCTGAAGTGGTAAAAAAAGAGCACGAAATATTAACAGGCTGGGTACAATACGTACAAAAACAATATGCGCAGTGGGGAATTACAAAGCCAGCTAAATATTAATTAAAGAAATTTCGCCGCCCGCCGTCCTTGTTGGTTTTGTCATCAACAAGGGATTCAAAACAAATGAAAATTCTCCACACTCGTTGGTGTTTCACCGTTTGCACGGTAGTGTCACAAACGACTGAGCCGGGCAGGAACGGGTTCATAAACAAAATCAATATCATTCAATAATCGAAGTTGATTGTGCACAGGAACCCTGGCAGTTTACTATTGAAATAAACACCGGAAACAAGAGGGCATACACGCATTTAATTCATGCGCTTAGTTTAATTGCTCAATTAAATTTGACGACGCCTTCCTGCCATTATTTTATCAATTACTGGTACATGCTTTTAAAAAATTTAATTTCCTGTTTGCTTCGCCAAACACGATGCGTTGAACACTACTTGCATGTTTTTTATGCATAAATTCATCCTAACGCATCATCTTCTTATAGAGACAATTGCAACACTCAAAAATTACTCATCCTATCTATACAGCGGGCGCAGTGGCTTCGTCTATTTTTGTATCCATAGCGATATTCTCCCAATCACGCATGATGTTGTTATATTCATTTATTTTTTGCTGCAGTGCCTGTAGCGTGGCGGCAGTTAACGGTAATCGCAGCGGGGGCTTATCCATTCTTGCAATATGCACAATAGCCTTTGCAATTTTTACAGGGTCGCCGTCCTGCCTGCCATGACGAAGCTTGCTCGTTTGCTTCACGTTGCCAAGGTTTTCATGATATACTTCAATATCCCTTTTTGTAAATGCCGGCGAGCGTCCAAAAAATTCCGTGCGTACAGGCCCTGGTTCTGCAATCGTAAGCTTCACTTTAA
>JAEWJV010000551.1 GCA_023386395.1 Bacteroidota bacterium | reverse complement strand
GAGCAAAAGGTAGCTGATTTTTATGCCTCAGGAATGGATTCTGCCGCGATTGAGCAACGTGGTTATGATCCCGTAAAACCTTACCTGCAGCAGATTGACTCTATTAAAGATGCAAGCGATATAATGGCTTTTGCCAACAAACTGGAAATGGAAAATAGCAACCCTTTATATGGGCAGGGCGTTAGCCCGGATGAAAAGAACAGTGTCGTAAATATTGCCGTTTATACGCAGGCGGGCATTGGTTTACCAGACCGTGATTATTATTTTAAGACAGATTCTTCCAATGCAAAAGTGGTGGCTGCCTATAAAAATTACATGAAGCAGTTATTCATGCTCACGGGCAGCGATTCTGCAAAAGCGGCTATAGAAGTGGCGCAGGTATATGAGCTGGAAAAAGAGTTGGCCTCAAGTCATAAAACCAATGTGCAGTTAAGAGACCCGCAAAGTAATTATCATAAAATGGCGGTGGCTGATTTAGATAAGCAAATGCCTGTGTTTGCATGGAAGAATACATTAAACACCATTGGTGTGCATGCAGATTCCGTAAATGTTAGTCAACCTGAATACTATACTAAACTAAACCAGCTATTGCAATCAATACCGCCTGATGTATGGAAGTCTTATTTTAAGTTCCATGTTTTAAATGATGCAGCCAGTGCGCTCAGCAGCGATTTTGTAAATGCGAAATTTGAATATGCCGGGAAAGCCTTAAGCGGTCAGCAAAAATTAAGGCCGCGCTGGCAACGCATGGTGGTAAATACAGACAATAATCTTGGAAATGCCTTAGGCCAGCTTTATGTAAAAAAATATTTTACAGAAGATGCCAAACAAAGAATGCTTGATATGGTAAACAACCTTCAAAAAGCATTTTCCAAAAGAATTGATAACCTCGACTGGATGAGCGATAGCACCAAGGCTGTTGCAAAAGATAAACTGAACGCTTTTTTAAAGAAAATAGGCTATACCGATAAATGGAGGGATTACAGCAAGGTTACCATAACCCGCGACAAATATTTTGAAAATCTTTTGTCATGTGCCAAGAATGAATATCAATATCAAATAGATAAAATTGGCAAACCGGTTGACAAAACAGAATGGGAAATGTCGCCGCCAACTATTAACGCGTATTATAACCCAACGTTTAATGAGATTGTTTTCCCGGCAGGCATATTACAATTCCCGTTCTTTGATCCGGATGCTGATGATGCTATTAATTATGGCGGCATTGGAATGGTGATAGGCCATGAAATGACGCATGGTTTTGATGATGAAGGCGCACAATATGATAAAGACGGTAATCTTAAAAACTGGTGGAGCAAAGAAGACAGTATAAAATTTGTAGCGAAATCGAAACAGGTAATTGATTTATATAACAGCTATGTAATAATCGACAGCATACATGTAAACGGCGCATTAACCACAGGTGAAAACATGGCAGATATTGGCGGCCTTGCTATTGCTTACGATGCTTTTAAAATGACTAAACAAGGCCAGGATACAACCCGGATTGATGGCTTTACACCAGATCAAAGGTTCTTTATTTCTTTAGGCCAGATTTGGCGTGAAAAATTAAAACCTGAAACTATGCGCTTTTATGCAAATGTTGACCCGCACTCTCCTGCCATGTTCAGGGTGAACGGGCCGCTGGCCAACTTCGATCCTTTTTATAAAGCATTTAATGTGCAGCCCGGCGATAAAATGTTTATACCGGAAGATAAGCGGATTAAGATCTGGTAAAGATGGAATTGGGAATTAGTAATTGGGATTGGGTTGTTCTTTAAAATTGAATGTTGGTTATTGATCATTTGAAACACTCAATGGAATGTTCATTAGCAGATGAAATACCTGAGCATTGATTATTTTATTCAAAAAATATTTTGGCATATTTGTTTAACACATTACTTTCGCGCAGCAAATGAAATGCTATAGATTAAGAATATTTATTATAGCATTCCATCTGGCAATTGTAAAAACATAATGATTCAGATGAAAATGATTAAGAAACATACAAAGTGCATAAAGACATTCTATAACAAGGAAGGTGCATGATGTTGTATGCTTAATGAAGATAAAACAGAAAGCCTTCCAAAAACGGAAGGCTTTTTTGTTAATGATGCTTTGATGAACAGAATTCATGCTGTACAAGGGAGTGACACAACTAAGTTCAATGCCTGCACTGCAGCTCATCAAATAAAACATAAAAACAAAACCATCACAAAATGAAAGTTGCAGTAGTTGGCGCAACCGGCCTGGTTGGCTCAAAAATGTTACAGGTGTTAGCAGAAAGAAATTTTCCTGTAACAGAATTATTTCCCGTGGCAAGTGAACGTTCCATTGGTAAGGAAGTTGAATTTAAAGGAAAGAAATACAAGGTGATTTCTTATGAAGATGCTATTGCCGCCAAACCAAACGTAGCTATATTTTCTGCGGGTGGCAGTACCTCGCTTGAACTGGCGCCTAAGTTTGCAGCAGCCGGTATTACGGTGATTGATAACTCCAGTGCATGGCGCATGGACCCAACAAAAAAATTAGTTGTACCTGAACTGAACGCAGATGCATTAACTGCTGAAGATAAAATTATTGCCAACCCTAATTGTTCTACCATTCAAATGGTAGTGGCTTTAAATCCGCTGCATAAAAGATATGGTATTAAAAGAATTGTTGTAAGTACTTATCAAAGTGTTACCGGCACCGGTAAAAAGGCGGTTGACCAATTGTACAATGAACGTAAAAGTGTAACAGACGGGCCAATGGCATATAAATATCCAATTGATTTAAATGTTATTCCGCAGATAGATGTGTTTCTTGACAACGGCTATACCAAAGAAGAAATGAAGATGGTGAATGAAACAAGAAAAATTATGCGTGATGATAGCATTATGGTTACGGCCACCACGGTGCGCATACCGGTTGTTGGCGGCCACAGTGAAAGTGTAAACGTTGAATTTAACAGCGATTTCGATATTGAAGAAGTAAAGAAAATATTAAGTGAAGCGCCGGGTGTTGTGGTACAGGATGATTTGGCGGCGCAGGTTTATCCAATGCCTTTATGGGCACATGAAAAGGATGAAGTATTTGTAGGAAGAATAAGAAGGGATGATACACAGCCTAACACTTTAAACCTCTGGATTGTGAGCGATAACCTGCGTAAAGGCGCTGCTACCAATGCTGTGCAGATTGCAGAATATTTGTCAGGAAAGGGATTGCTGTAAATATAGCGAGGCTAATAGCTGTCAGCGGATAGCTATTAGCTCTTATCGCACACTTATCTTAGATGATAAAGGATAACGGAGATTGCGGTATTGCATCATATCTACTTTAATGCTGCCAACGGTTATAGGGCTTTCAATACGCAGGGGAATATGATTGGCGTCATCGCTAACCCATACCGTCATTTTTTCGCCGCCTTCAAATATGGTTCCTTTTACAAGCAGCGGGCTGAATTTAATGGCATTGAATTTTCCATAGCGTGTTTTTACAACCTCTTTGCCGAGGTATCGGATGTAAAGGTTATATACCTGGTTATCTAAAAACATGCTGAAGGGAATTTTATCATCAATTTTATACCGGCTGAAATTAATATTGCGTGCATAATAAACGGCGCTTAAAACATCCTGTATGCAATTGGGAACAGTATAAGTTCCCTTGGTTGAAGTAGCCGTATTAGCTTTCCTGTTGAAAGTTATATTCTCTGTTTTTCTATAACCGCCTTCATCCACATTGCGGATAAATTTCAAAGGCAGCAAATAAGTCGTATCAAAAAAAGTTTCATAGCGGTCCCGCACTTTAAATATCCAGTCATACCGCGAGTTGGAAGTACCTGTACCCACCGCATGATAAACAGGTGTATTATTTAATTTTTCAAGCGTGGTTGAAAAATTGGCTGTGCCTGCATTTATGTATATGCCTATCACAGAATAGTAAACAGTAAAGGTTATGCTTTCACCTGCTTTGAAAGCCGTATTGCGTATGCCGCAAAATTCATCGTCATCGGCTGAAAGCCTTAAGCATATTATCAAACAAAAAAAACATACCAGGAGTTTTCTTATCACGATTGCTTGTTGTTTTGTTTATCGCCTTTTTTAAAAAGCTTTATACCCAGCAAAAACAAACTGCCGGCTGCCGATGGCATTATAAGGTTTATAAACCAAATTACTGCTATAGTTGCGATAACGCCAAATGCATCGGGTGTTATCAGTCCAAACAATTGCGTACCGGCCTGTCCTCTTATACCAACATCAGCGAATGGAATAGTTGGCAAGATAGCCAGGAATAAAAATAAAACGCTGGTTGTGCAAAAAGCATCAACCGCATCAATATTCACCTTAAATAAATGCAGCACCACCATATACTGAACAGCAAAAACAATGAAACGAATGAAGGATAAACCTAAAATTCTTGTTAACTCTTTCCAATGAAATGCTTCTACATTTTCAATTAAATATTTGTAGCGCAACATGAAAGGTATTTTTTCGGCAAGCCGCGTTAGCCACGATAGCCTGAAATAAGTAATCAGCAATATTAATGTGCCTAAAATGATCATTGAAATAATGCCATTAAGCCACAAAACCGATAAACCTTCCAGTGGCTCAGATTTTGCCCAGGCAAAGGTTTTCAAATAAATTAAAGATGTTGTGCCCACAACGAGCGTAACAATAAGCTGCGCCATACTGCCCGCCACATTTAAAGCAACAGAACGCAAACGGTTTCCTTCCTTCATATATAAGGCACGGGCGGGATATTCACCAAAACCATTTGGCAGAAACAACGACAATGCCAGCCCTGATAAAATAGCTTTAATTGCAGTTATGAAATTCACTTTCTCCACCGGGCGCATTAATAGCTGCCATTTACGCGCTTCAATGCTCCAGTTTAAACAAAGCAATAGAAACAGGCCAGCGATTTTCCATATGTTTTTTGAAGAAAAAGAGCTCTTAAGTACCTCTAATTTCTGCGGAAGATCAGGCTGCGTTTCTACCTTTTTGTAAATGATATAAACCAGCACAATAAAAAGTAACGGCCCTAAAACATAATTCAATAAAATCTTTAATTGCCTTGCAAGATGTTTTTTTTGCATGAAGTTTAATAATGTACAAATAGTACTTTCACGTTTCAATGAATAGCGCTTCAAAAATAATTCTCGGAATTGATCCCGGCACGGTTATCATGGGCTACGCAGTTTTATCTGTAAAAGGCAATGAAATAAAACTGCTGCACATGGACGTTTTAAAACTTACTGCACAAAAAGACACTTATCAAAAACTCGAGATTATTTTTTCAAAAGTAAGTGAACTTATAAAAAACTATAACCCTAATATGTTTGCCATAGAAGCTCCGTTTTATGGCAAGAACGTTCAAAGTATGCTTAAACTTGGCCGGGCACAGGGCGTAGCCATTGCAGCAGCCATGCAGGCCGCACTGCCCGTAACAGAATACTCTCCTAAAAAAATAAAGCAATCCATTACCGGCAATGGCAATTCAACCAAAGAACAGGTGTATAAAATGCTGCAGCAAATAATAAAGCTGGAAGAAGAACCGCATTTTTTTGATGCAACCGATGCACTGGCCGTGGCGCTTTGCCATCATTATGCATCAGGAACCATTATTTCAGCCCGGCAAAAATCATTTAAAGGCTGGAAAGAATTTATTGCAAATAACCCGGGCAGGTTTATCAATAATCAGTAACAAATGTTTATTTAATCAATGCTCAATAATCCATACTCAAAGGTGAACTGCTGAACATATATATCTGTCATCTTCCCATCCCCCGGAAAAGAAAACCAATATTTTGTTTTCAACAAAAGGTGCATAACAATTCCCCGCATTTTTATTTTGGGTTATTACTTTACATGCATGTTTTGGTTAACCCCGCAATTAGTGCGGGCACGTTATTAAAAGGGAATTTCGTGAAAATCGAAAACTATCCCGTAGCTGTGAGCTCTGTGAAAATTGTTTATATTAAATGTCACTGTAATTATAACGGGAAGGCTATAAACAATGGAGCAAGTCAGAAGACCTGCCAGAATATCATAAGCAATCATGCCTTCGGAGGAAAGGTGGGATCTGATTTTACACTAACAGGGTTCACTGTCTGAATCACCCTGTGTTTGTCAGCTTTCTTTCCTCTTTATTAAGGTGGTTTTAAAAAATGGGGCGGCCGGGATTGCCAGCATTAAGTAAAAACAATTTTCTTCTGTTCATAACGGCATTACGCTGTAAGAACAGTATTCGTTTAAAAATAAATAACTATGGGCCTATTTGATAAGAGAATCCAATACAAACCATTTGAATACCCTGAAGTACTTCAATTTACTACTGCCATAAATAAATCTTTCTGGGTTCATTCAGAAATTGATTTTACCGCCGATGTTCAGGACTTTCATGCCCATTTAACGCCGGCAGAGCAAAATGCTATAAAAAACAGCCTGCTTGCTATTGCACAGGTGGAAGTAGCAGTGAAATCGTTCTGGGGAAACCTGTACCATCATTTTCCAAAACCTGAAATTAACGGGCTGGGCGCAACTTTTGCCGAATGTGAGTTCAGGCATTCCGAAGCATATTCC
>JAEWJV010000432.1 GCA_023386395.1 Bacteroidota bacterium | reverse complement strand
GCCTACAATTAAAACATCTGTTGAGCCAATGGCCTGTATATTTATGGAATAACCAAATAATAAAAAGAAGAAAGTGCGTATTAAAAATGAGCTTTCAGCCGTAATGGAATGCAGTAAATGCGTGGCTTCCGCAGCTTTTTCTCCCGAAAACAACCCTCTTATTTTTGGCACTTTTACAAGGTGCCAGTTGTTCATTAATAAACCGAAAAAAAGGATGATAAGCAGTGATGGCAAGCTTAATAATTTGCCACCTTCATATAAAATAATCAGCACGGCAAACACGAGAAAAAACTTAACGCTCATTTTTGATTTGGCAAGGATAATAAACAGCAGCACTGAAAAAACTACGGAAAGGATAATGGCGATGGCAATGCTTAAAAAGAAGGTGCTTATGGCAAGCACTGAGAAAATTTCCCTTGCCGTAAAATAATTAAAAAGAATGATGCCAAGTATATCGGAAAATGAAGCTTCATACACAAGAAATTCTTTTTTCTTTTCCGATAAATGATGCAGGCTTGGAATTACAATTGAACTGCTCATTACCGAAAGCGGAATAGCGTAAACAATACAATCCCGTACATCCTGGTGCAATAAAAAATATAAGGCAGCGCTTATTGCCGTAATGGAAAGTATCAATATAAAAAATGCCGCGAAAAACGACCTGCTGATTAGCCTTATCTTATTGCGCCCAAGCTTCAGGTCAAGCCCGGCTTCCAGCACAATCATAATTAAACCAACAGATCCAAAATATTCAACCGTATTATCGGCAACGGGTAACTGCCATCCGTTTGCATTGGCAATTGAGCGCAGTGCAATGCCCGCCGCAAGTAACAGCAATACCGAAGGCACTTTTATATAATTGGAGATAATGGAAAACAGGTACGAAACAACAATTACACCACTCAATAAAATCAAAACCCATTCAGGAGAAAAATTTGTCATACCGTTGATTTACGCAATAGCCGAAATATGAAATTGACGAACAAAATTTAAAGAAAACAATAAATAAATCATTTTTCAAACAACAGTTTGCTTTTCTTTAAAATCAGTTCCGATGCGATTTAAATGCGAATATCCAGAAAGGCAATTGGATAAAATTGCTAATTTAAATAAACCTGCCGTTTATCATTACTTTATCAATAAGGTTGTTGCCAAAAGAATAAGGCAGGTAAGCCAGTGATGGAACCGGTTTGGTAAATATGAGGTTGGCTTTTTTGCCAATGGTTATACTTCCCGTTTCATGTTGCAACTGCATGGCATAAGCACCATTAATAGTAGCAGCATTAACAGCTTCTTCAGGCAGCATACGCATTTGAATGCATGCCATGGAAACAACCATATTCATATTGCCGGAAGGCGATGAGCCCGGATTATAATCAGAGGCTAAAGCAAGGGCAGCACCGGCATCAATTAGCTTTCGTGCCGGCGGGTACTGCATTCTCAAAAAATAGGCGGCAGTAGGCAATAACGTGCCAATGGTTGCACTTGTTGAAAGCGTTGCTATTTCATCATCATTCATTGTTTCAAGATGGTCAGCACTTAATGCATTCAATTCAATTGCAGCCTCAATACCACCAATACTGTTTAACTGGTTCACATGAAGTTTGGGCCGCAAGCCATATTGTATGCCAGCTTCACAAATGCGTTTTGTTTCTTCAGCAGAAAAAAATCCATCTTCACAAAACACGTCAATAAAATCTGCCAGATTTTCTTTGGCAATATTGGGCAGCATTTCATTAATGACCAGTTTTATATATCCTTCGTGATTGTTTTTATATTCCAACGGGTAAGCATGCGTCCCTAAAAAGCTGGCTTTAACCGGTATTAAATCAAGCGCCTTCAACCGCTGAATGACACGCAGCAATTTCAACTCAGATTCAACACTTAAACCATAACCGCTCTTTATTTCAATAGCGCCGGTGCCGAGCGCTATTACTTCATGCAGCCTTTGCAGGGCTGCATTAAATAACGCATCTTCACTCATGCTGTTTAATTTATTTGCAGAGTTTAAAATACCGCCGCCCTTTGCAGCAATCTCTGCATAACTTAATCCTTTTATTTTATCAATAAATTCTTCTTCGCGGCTGGCTGCAAAAACCAGGTGTGTGTGGCTGTCGCACCAGCAGGGGAGTATGTAAGCGCCGTGAACGTCATTTATTGTGGGGGATGATGGGTGAGCGGTAATTGAAGGCAGGTTCTCCATTTTTCCATAGCCTTTTATTTTTCCGTCTTCAATAATTAAATATGCGTTTTTTATACAGGGAAGATTGGATAAATTGTTGCCATGAAGCAATGTATTTTCCTCACGCACATTTATAAGGCAGCCAATATTTTTTATAAGCATCTGCATACACAAATCTATCTAAAAGCTGAATAGTATTTATACAGCCGAAGTGTGCGACGCAAGAGGCGATGCCATACTTTATTGGCTGATAACATAAATTATTAATCAATAAAACCTGCAGGGCAGGTTATAAAATTATATGTTAATGTTGATGGCTGTGCTATTGCAGATGTTTTGAATTTTTAGTTTCGTTTTACTGATTATGCAAAAAATTTTACCCCTCTTATTTATACTTTTTTCAACAGCCGCCTTTGCAGGAAGAATTACGGGCACCATTAAAGATGACAAAGGCAATGCATTGCCTTATGCCTCTGTTTCCATAAAAGAAAAAGGAAGCGGCACAACTGCCAATCAGCAGGGCCATTATTCACTTGAACTGGCTGCGGGAGATTACACGATCGTAGTGCAATATGATGGTTTTGCCAAACAGGAAAAGAAAGTGCATGTAACTGATGCCGGTATGCAGCTTGATTTTATGCTGAAGCCTTCGCAACTGCAGTTGAAAGATGTGGTGGTTTCATCAAACGGTGAAGATCCTGCCTATGCTATTATCCGCCATGCCATAAAAAAGCGGCAGGCATATCATGATGCACTGGATTCCTTTACATGCGAAGCCTATATAAAAACACAAATCAAAACAAGGGCCTTGCCGCGTAAAATCCTCGGGCAGAAAATTGACAGCGCCGACTGGAAACAGATGGGTGTTGACTCTGCGGGGAAAGGCGTGATTTATTTGTCTGAATCGCTTACCAAAATAGCTTTTAAAAAACCGGATAAGGTGAAGCTGGAAGTGCTTTCAGGAAGGGAAAGCGGCTCCAATGGTTTTGGATTTACCATACCAACGTTCATAGATTTTTATACCAATAATGTGCAGATAATGGGCGGCCAGTTTGCGCCGCGTGGTTATGTATGCCCCATTGCAGACGGCGCTTTGAATTTTTATAAATATCATTTTCTCGGTTCTTTTTTTGAAGACGGGCGTGAGATAAACCGCATACAGGTGATTCCGCGCAGAAAGTATGAACCCTTGTTTTCGGGAACGATTGAAATAACAGAAAATGACTGGCGCATTTATAGTGTTGATTTAATGCTTACCAAAGAATCGCAGCTTGAAATACTGGATACGGTTAAAATAACACAGATACATTTTCCCGTAACAAAAAATATATGGCGCACCAAAAACCAGGTGCTGTATTTTACTTTCAATAAGTTTGGTATTGATGCGGTTGGTAATTTTTTAAATGTTTACAACAATTACAACTTTACACCGGCATTTAAAAAGAAGTTTTTTAATAACATCATCATGCAGTTTGATACGGGCGTGAATAAGAAAACAACTGCTTACTGGGATTCTGTGCGGCCGGTGCCCCTTGAGCCGGAAGAAATGAAAGACTATAAGGTTAAAGACAGTATTTACCGCTACCAGCGTGATTCTTCTTTTACAAAACGATACCGTGATTCACTGCGCCGCATGCAGGGAAAGATAAGTGTGATGAATGTTTTGTGGAATGGCTTCACACGTTCTAATTATAATCCCAAAAATTATACAACTATTCAATGGCAGCCCTTATTAAAGCAGGTACAATATAATACAGTTGAAGGTTTGGTGCTGAATGGTGAAGCAACTTTCAGCCGGGGGTTCCCATCCGTTAACAGGGAGCTGAGTTTTACACCGCATGTGCGATATGGTTTCAGCAATGAGCATTTTAATGCATATGCAACACTCAATTATCACAGCCGTTCTAACTGGCGTGGCATAACTAATGATGCAGGTGATGATGCATCTTCATTTCGTTCAAATAATTTTTCGCTGAGTGGTGGCAGACGCATCAGCCAGTTTAATAAAGGCAACCCTATATCACCGTTATTCAACAGTATTTATACGTTGTTCTTTAATCATAATTACATGAAGATTTATGAGAACAAATTTTTGCAGTTTGATTATTACGGTACTTCGCAATCAGGCTTAAAATATACAGCGAATTTATTGTATGAAGACCGCATGCCGCTTGATAACACAACAGATTTTTCCATTATAAAATATGATAACAAAAAATTTACGCCCAATTATCCTTATGAAAAAATGGATAGCCAGTTTGTGAGGCACCAGGCTTTACTTGCAGGTATAACTTTATCGTATCAGCCGGGCCAGAAGTATGTGCAGTTTCCCAATTACCGTGTGCCGCTGGGTTCAAAATATCCAACGTTTACACTTGCTTATCAAAAAGGGTTCAATAAAATTTTTGGCAGCGATGTTGATTTTGACAAATGGAATTTTTCTGTAACTGATGATATGAACTTTAAGCTGGCAGGCCAGTTAAATTACCGCATTGATATTGGCGGATTTTTAAATGATAAATCAGTTTTTATACAGGATTACCGGCACTTTAACGGCAACCAGTTGATATTTGCCAGCCGTTATTTATACAGCTTTCAAATTGCCCCATATTATGCCAACAGCACTACGGCTTCTTTTTATACAACGCTGCATGCCGAGCATCATTTCAACGGATTATTAACGAATAAAATTCCATTATTTAAAAGATTGAACTGGAACCTTGTTGCCGGCACCAACGCATTTTATGTAAACGGCAATAATAATTATGTTGAAGTATTCGGCGGGATTGAAAACATATTTAAACTCTTTCGTGTGGATGTAGTTGGCTCTTATCTTAACGGTAAAAATGGCCAGGTTGCCGTGCGTGTTGGATTAGGTGGATTGTTTGGCGGGAAGATACGGTTGAACTGATAGTGTTGCCACAGATGCATAGGCATGGGTTTATCATCAAAGCACAAAAGTTACCTGTATAGGGATGATAACTAATTGCGTACTTCGCAAAATCGTAAATCAACAATTGTAAATCGTAAATAATTATGGCTCCTTTATCTGAACGCATGCGGCCAACAAAACTGGAAGACCTTGCAGGGCAGCAGCATCTTGTGGGCAAAGGCAGTATTTTGCGCACAGCCATCGAAAATAATAATATCCCCTCCATGATATTCTGGGGCCCGCCCGGAAGCGGCAAAACAACTATCGCCAATATTATTGCACATACTTTGCATCTTCCTTTCCACCAGTTAAGCGCCATCAGCAGCGGTGTAAAAGATATGCGTGAAGTAATTGAAAAAGCCAAACAGGAAACCAATGCAATTTTATTTATAGATGAAATTCACCGCTTCAATAAAAGCCAGCAGGATGCATTGCTGGGTGCTGTTGAAAAAGGCATTATTACGCTTATCGGTGCCACAACCGAGAACCCGTCTTTTGAAGTTATATCGGCATTATTAAGCCGTTGCCAGGTATATGTTTTAAAACCGCTGGATGAAAAGGATTTGATTCATCTTTTGCATAATGCCATGGAAAAAGATGAAGTATTAAAGCATTATAAGATTGATTTAAAAGAAACAGCAGCATTAATAAATATAAGCGGGGGCGATGCGAGAAAATTGTTGAATCTTTTTGAGTTGGTTGTTACAACGGCAGGCAAGTCGCCTGACATTTTGAAAGTGTCTGATGAATTGGTAATGAACGTTGCACAAAAGCGCATTGCTTTATATGATAAGCAGGGCGAACAACATTATGATATTATCTCAGCTTTTATTAAAAGCATTCGTGGCAGCGATCCTAATGCAGCCGTATATTGGCTGGCGCGAATGATGGAAGGCGGCGAAGACGTAAAGTTTATTGCAAGAAGGTTATTGATACTTGCCAGCGAAGACATTGGTAATGCTAATCCAAATGCATTGTTATTGGCCAACGCCACTTTTGATGCCGTGAATAAAATCGGCTGGCCGGAGTCGCAGCTTATTTTATCGCAGTGTACCATTTACCTGGCTTCATCACCCAAAAGCAATTCGGCCACAACTGCTATTGGCGCTGCATCATCGGCTGTAAAACAGTATGGTGATTTATCGGTGCCTTTACATATCCGCAATGCACCAACTCGTTTAATGAAAGACATGAATTACGGCAAGGATTATAAATACAGCCATTCTTATGAAGGTAATTTTGAAGAGCAGGAATATTTGCCGAAAGAGATTGCAGGAACAAAGTTTTTTGAACCAGGCCAAAATGCAAGGGAAGAAGAACTGAGAAAATATTTAAAAAGCAAGTGGAAAGATAAATATGAGTATTAGGTTTTTTTGAATCAGTTATAAGAATTAAGTGTGCAATATTTACTATGATTTACTTTTTTATTGACAAGGTTATTTTACACTTAAGGCCAATGCACTCCAGTCAAAATCGCCGAACCCATCCTTCAATAATTCCTCAAATTCTTTCTTAGCCAATGCTGCCAAAGGCATAGATGCACTAACGGTTTCTGCCTGTTGATTAATAAGCGTTGCATCTTTTAAACCCAGTTCAAGGGTGAAAGCAACAGGATGGAATTTATCTTTTAATATAATATCACCGTAGTTTATATAGATGCCGCAATTAAAAAGCGTTGTGGTCATCATCTTCATCCAGGCTGTCTCATCAATGCCGCTTTTTCTTGCCAGGTTAATGCCTTCGCTCATAGATTGAATGGCGCCCAGGATCATATAGTTTGTACAAAGCTTTGCCACATTGGAAGCACCCGGCGCCGTGCCATATTCCCATATAGCAGCAGCGCCTGCATTATTCAACAATGGCTTTATTGTATCAATAATTTCACTGTCACCGGAAACCATAAAATTTAATTGCTTATTCCTTGCGGCATCCGGCCTGCCCGAAACAGGACATGCTATGTAATGATTTTCATATTGCTGATGCAGCTTAAATAATTCATTGCTTGTTGCAGGCAAAACGGTACTCATGGAAACATGAATACCGCCGGGTTTTAAATTGGCAGCAATACCATCTTCCCAATCTGTAATTTGTTTTAGCGCATCATCGTTTGAAACAATGGTGAAAACAATGTCGCATGCAGAGGCCAATTGCTCAACGCTTTCGCAAACAACGGCGCCTTTTTCTTCCAGCAACTTTGCTTTTGAAACAGTGCGGTTATATACCATTATGCCTGTATGATGTTCAAGCAGATTTTCTGCTATAGGCGTTCCGAGATGGCCCAAGCCGATAAAACCTATGTTCATAATATTCCTGTTTTTAAAGTTGTTTGAATTGCCGTTAATATAACATTCTTTTATTGAAACATTTGTTCCAGGAACGCTGCAATCTCTGCGCTGTTTAAAATTTTATCGGGCTTCATTTGCTCCAACGCCTGCTGCGGCATGAAATCCACCTCTGCCGATTCAGGATCCTGCACGATAGTGAAACCGCCGGCACGTTTTATTTTACTGATGCCCTTTGCGCCGTCTGCATTGGCACCGGACAATAAAATGGCAATTGCATTTTCACCAAAAACTTCAGCAAGCGATTCAAAGCTTACATCAATGCTCGGGCGGCTGTGATTAACTTTTTCAGAAGAATCGAGCGAGAACATTTTTTCGTTTTCAAACAATACATGATAATCTGCTGGCGCTATATAAACATGCCCCGGTAAAATATTCTCCTTATCTTCTATCTCCTTAACAACAAATTTTGTTCTGGTTGAAATAAGATTTGCCAGTATGGATTCGCCATCGTTTTTGCGATGAACAATTATCAGCAAAGCCACGTCTTCATTCAAAGGCAAAGTGCCCACTATCTTTAAGATAACTTCAAGGC
>JAEWJV010000310.1 GCA_023386395.1 Bacteroidota bacterium | reverse complement strand
ATGCCCTGCCACTTTTTGTGCGCCTATCTGCAGTTGAGTGGGTGAAAGACGGATGGAATATAGAAGATTCCGTTGCATTGGCAAAAGTTTTAAAAGACAAAGGTGTTGACCTGATTGACTGCTCTTCCGGCGGTAACTCATCTCAACAGAAAATACCCGTTACACCTTTATACCAGGTGCCTTTTGCCGAAAAGGTAAAGCAGGAAGCAGGCATATTAACTGGTGCTGTTGGATTAATAACAACCCCGCAACAAGCTGAAGATATATTGCAGAAAGGCCAGGCTGATCTCATCATTCTTGCGAGGCAAATGCTGCGGGACCCCTATTTTGCTATGCATGCTGCAAAAGAATTTAATGTTGATGTACAATGGCCGGTTCAATATGAAAGGGCAAAGGAGAAAAAACATTCCGGCAAGTAATATATCCACATCATAATAATGACTGCATAGTTAATCGTAACAGCATCTTCATATACTATAAGCTTAATACTGTTGTTACAGACGGTAATGGAACACAGCATTGCTGACGCAAAACATAACAGAATTAAAAAAAGCATCATCATATAACCCTCTTTTAAAAAGAGTTTTATATTAGCCAAAATATATTTATTGTAATACATCTAATGATCGCTAAATTCTCAACATTATGACAACACTCAAAGGCCCCGGTATTTTTCTTGCACAGTTCTTAGGTGATGAAGCACCTTTTAATAGCCTGGAATCTATTTGCAAATGGTCGAAAGAGCTGGGTTTTGCCGGCGTACAAATACCTACATGGGATGCACGCTGCATTGATCTGCAAAAAGCTGCGGAAAGCAAAACTTACGCAGACGAATTAAAAGGAAAAATTAATGAACTGGGATTAGAGATAACAGAACTTTCCACGCACCTGCAGGGCCAGTTGGTGGCTGTACACCCGGCTTATGATGTTTTGTTTGACGGGTTTGCACCTGAACAATACCGCAATAATCCCAAAGCAAGAACGGAGTGGGCGGTACAACAGTTAAGGTGGGCGGCAAAAGCTTCACAAAACCTGGGTTTGAATGCACATGCTACATTTAGCGGTGCTTTATTATGGCAAACAGTTTATCCCTGGCCGCAGCGTCCTGCCGGCCTCGTTGAAACCGGCTTTACAGAACTCGCCAACCGTTGGCTGCCTATCTTAAATACATTTGATGAATCTGGCGTGGATTTGTGTTATGAAATCCATCCCGGCGAAGATTTGCACGACGGCGTTTCATATGAAATGTTTTTAGAGAAAGTAAACAACCATGCACGCGCCTGCCTGCTCTATGATCCATCTCATTTTGTTTTGCAATGCCTCAATTATCTTGAATACATCGATATTTATCACGAACGCATCCGCATGTTTCATGTAAAGGATGCAGAGTTTAACCCAACTGGTAAACAAGGCGTTTATGGAGGTTATCAAAGCTGGGTTAACCGGGCGGGAAGATTCCGTTCATTGGGCGATGGCCAGGTGGATTTTAAATCTATATTCAGCAAACTGGCGCAATATGATTTTAAAGGATGGGCCGTAATGGAATGGGAATGTTGTTTGAAACATCCGGTTGACGGCGCTACAGAAGGCGCTAAGTTCATAAAAGATCATATTATTCATGTAACGGAAAAGGCATTCGATGACTTTGCATCTGCAGGCGCCGACGAAAATTTAAACAGGCTGGTATTAGGATTGCAGTGATATAGGCTAAATAAAAGCTTATATCATGAAATATATTTTAAGTATTGCAATCGTAATTATGTTCGTCTCATGCGGCGCAGGAACAGGGGAAACAAAAGCAAGCGACAGCGCCAATGCCACCCGCGACCTGGTTAATACCGGTGCAGCCATTGGCGCAGATTCAGGGGATAACAATGCCGGGGGAAAACTGATAGCAGCAAATGATTGCCTTACCTGTCACCAGATAGATAAAAAAAGTGTCGGTCCGTCTTACAGGCAAATCGCAGAAAAGTACGATTTGAACCAGGGCAATATTGAAAATCTCGCCACTGCTGTTATAAAAGGAAGCAGGGGTTTATGGGGAAATGCGGCAATGACTCCACATCCGCGCTTAACAAATGATGAGGCGGAAGCAATGTGCCGTTACATATTATCTTTAAGGAATTATGCAGATACTTTAAAATAATTTACCATTGATTAACAGGCTTTAATAAATTTGTGACATTATTTTGACAATCTATTATCTCATATTTTAAATCAGAATCAATTGAAAAAGTATTTTGTAACAGTTGCATTACTTGCAGTAATTGCAGCCTGCAACAACAGCGGAACAGAAAGCGAAACTTCAGATTCATCTTCAATAGAAGCACCGGCTGCTTCATCGAATGATCTCTCCTCAAACCCTGATTATCAGAAAGGCCTGGCGCTTGTTGCCTCAAACGACTGCCTTACCTGCCATAAAGTAGATGAAAAAGTTACCGGCCCTGCTTACAGGGATGTTGCAAATAAATTTGAGAATACACCCGAAAATGTTAGCATGCTCGCCCAGAAAGTTATTAACGGCAGCGTGGGCGTTTGGGGCCCGGTTGCTATGACCCCGCATCCTGCATTATCACAGGCAGACGCAGAACAAATGGTGAAATATATTTTATTATTAAGAAATAAATAAAACACATGAGATTATTAAAAATGATTGCGGCAGCATCCATACTTTTTGCAGCATGCAATTCTTCGTCTTCCGATACTGCGGCAACAGATACGACAGCTACGGCGGATGCAACCACAGAAACATCATCGAATGATACAGGATGGATTTCATTGTTTGATGGATCTACATTAAATGGCTGGCACGCATTCGGGCAAACCGGTACAGGGAAATGGGCTGCTGACAGTGGAGTTATTTATCTTAACGCGGCTTCCGATGCCGAAGGCGGTGATCTTGTAAGCAACGACAGCTTTGGTAATTTTGATTTAAAGCTCGATTGGAAAATTGCCAAAGACGGCAACAGTGGTATTTTGTTTTACGTGCAGGATGACAAAGCAAAATATGAAGACACGTATAAAACCGGTCCTGAAATGCAGGTGCTGGATGATGAAAGAAATGAAGACAATAAAACGCCCACACACCGCGCAGGAAGTTTATATGATATGATACAGGCAACGCCCGGTGCGGTGAAACCTGCTGAAGAATGGAACAGCGTGGAAATAGTAAGTAACAATGGCAAGCTTGATTTTTACCTGAACGGTGTGCACGTTGTAAACACTACTATTTTTGATGATAACTGGACAAAGATGATTGCCAATAGTAAGTTTAAACAATGGCCTGCTTTCGGCACTTTTAAAGAAGGACATATCGCGTTGCAATATCACGGACATGATGTTTGGTTCAGGAATATTATGATTAAGAAATTATAGTATAGTCTATATAATATTTAATAAAAAATCCCGCAGTATAAGCTGCGGGATTTTTTATTAAACACTTCACAGTTGCTACAAATACTTTCTTATTTCTTCTGTTAGCTCGCCTTTTGCAATAGGAACGCCCATTACTTTATTATAGGCTTTCGCGTCAATTAAAAATTTATCACGGATAATCTTTATCAATTGACCGTTATTAATTTCAGGAATTAATATTGTTTCAAAATTGCTTAATATTTCTCCAAGGTTTCTTGGAAATGGCCGCAGATAACGTAAATGTGCATGGCTTACCGCATGCCCTTCTGCTTGTAACTGTCTTGCCGCACTTTCAATAGCGCCATAAGTACTGCCCCAACCCAAAACCAGTACCTTACCTTTTTCAGGGCCGCTGTCTAAAGTTTGCAAAGGAATATAATCAGCAATATTTTCCACTTTCTTCTCGCGGATGTTTACCATCAGCTGGTGGTTTTCCGGATCATAGCTCACGTTGCCGGTAATATTTTGTTTTTCAATGCCGCCAATGCGATGCTCCAGGCCCGGCGTACCTGGTATGGCCCAGGGGCGGACAAGTTTTTCATCCCGCTTATAGGGAAGAAATTTATGCTCGTCTTCTTCCAGGTCTGTCTTGAATTTCACATGTATCGGCTGCAGGTCTTCACTTTTTGGAAAACGCCAGGGTTCTGCGCCGTTAGCGATATAGCCATCGCTTAAAAATATAACCGGTGTCATGTGCTGGAGCGAAATTCTTACTGCTTCAAAAACAGCGCTAAAACAATCGCTTGGCGTTTTGGCGGCAATCACCGGCATGGGACATTCACCGTTCCTGCCATAATAAGCCTGCAGTAAATCGCTTTGCTCTGTTTTGGTGGGAAGCCCGGTTGAAGGGCCGCCACGCTGCACATCAATTATCAACAGCGGAATTTCAAGCATTACCGCCAAACCCATTGCCTCGGCTTTTAAAGCCATGCCCGGGCCGGATGTTGTGGTTACACCAAGGCTGCCGCCATAGCTGGCGCCAATGGCTGATGTAATGGCTGCAATTTCATCTTCAGCCTGGAATGTTCTTATGCCAAATGCTTTATGGCGGCTTAATTCATGCAGAATGTCTGATGCCGGCGTAATAGGATAGCTTCCCAAAAACAAAGGCAGCCCGCTCTTTTCGCTGGCGGCAATCAAACCATACGCTAATGCCTGGTTACCCATAATGCTGCGATAGGTGCCGGCAGGCATTCTGGCCTTTTCCACCTTGTAACGCGTTGTAAAGGTTTCGGTGGTATCGCCATAATTGTAACCGGCCTGCAGCACTTTTATATTGCTGGCAAGAATGTTTTCCTTCTTTCCAAACTTTTCTTCGAGATAGTTGATGGTGCTATCGAGGCTGCGGTTATACATCCAGTATAAAAAGCCCAGCACAAACATGTTTTTGGCGCGGTCTTTTTCCTTCATACCAAGTTCCGGAAAATCTTTCAGCGTTTCGCGGGTAAGCTTGGTAACATCTATTTTAATTACATCGTAACTGTCAAGGCTGCCATTTTCCAGCGGGTTAATGCCATCAATATAATTAGCAAGGCGCAGGTTTTTGGCGTCGAAGCCATCAATATTTGCAATTATTCTTCCACCTTTTTTCAAAAAAGCCAGGTTTGCTTTCAGCGCAGCAGCATTCATCGCCACCAGCACATCGCAAACGTCACCTGGCGTGAAAACACGATCGGAAGAAAAATGCAGCTGGAAGCCGCTCACACCCGGCAAAGTGCCTTGCGGCGCACGTATTTCGGCGGGAAAATCAGGGAAGGTGGCCAGGTCGAGACCAAGAAGGGCTGTATTATTGGTAAACTGGGTTCCGGTAAGCTGCATGCCATCGCCACTGTCGCCTGCAAACTAAATCACTACGTCACTCAGCAAAACATCTTGTTTTTCCATATCTCTTAAAAAAATGGGTGCAAAGTTAGTTATATAAAAATTCAGTGCCGGCAATTTTACATTTCATGCAGAATTGCTTGCTGCCATGAAAGCACTTATTTGCCTTTTTTGCAAAGTTCCCGTAAAGTGGCGGCTGGCGATTAACGATTTACGAAATAATTATATGTAATCCGGAGTAACAGACCTTTAAGAACTTAGCCGGCCTGATAGTATGATTGAATTATACAGGTTTTTCCAAACTTTCCTGCCAGCTTCTGAATTTATTCCTGTCAACCACAAGCCATACCACATCATCCCATTCAAATACAGTGGAAGAATCGGGGTTGAGTATGCGTTCATTGCCTCTCTCAATTCCTATTACAAGGCCGGAAGTTTTTTCCCGGATACCGGATTCCCGTATGCTAAGCCCTTTAAGCCGGTTGTATTCATCCACCACAATTTTTTGCAGGACGATATTGGCTATCTCCGAGTTTTCCGATTCGGTTACATCGGCATTCTCAAATACTGGTTTAAATAACGGCATCTGCTCATCTGTGGCAATAATACCGGCATGATCGTATGGAAGCAGCTTATTGTAACGGCCGGGTGCATGAATAAGTTTCTTTCCCCGTTTTATGTAGGCCAGATTGATCCCATATTTTTCACGCCACCCAAGCTCCAGCAAAGTTTTGCCGATGTAATCAGCATTTGGGTTTACCTCCATATCAATTATTCCCGCAGACCAGGGCAATAACTGGGACCGGAGACTGGCAGTTTTTTTAAGCATTTCTTCCGGTGCGTTGTTTTTTAATGCGGCTGTTTCCCTTGCATTCAGGTTAGTTAAAAAACTGCCTTCTATACGCTGGTAAAACCGTTGTATTCTTTTGGAGAAAAGATATAAGAAAGCAATGGCCAACGGCACCAGTAGCAATACGGATGCTTTTGCCGATATTGATTTGTCAACCCAAAAACCTATGAGTGCAATACCGATGATTATTCTTACAACCTCAATTATTAACAGCGGGCCTTTACTGTATTTTTCATCAAGCCAAAGCTCCCTGTAAGCCATGCTGTCGGGCTTCCTCGTCATTAGCGCCAGCAAAAAGGGAGCGCCCAGGCCAAGCAAAGCAACAAGACAAACTATGCCGGGCCATGTATCCCCTTGTATGTTTTTATTTAAAAAAGGAACAAGCACATTAAATGCCAGCAGGCTCAGCGCCAGCAATATAAAGGCGTTTATAAACACTATTTTTATATATGAGCCAAGCACCTTTTTCCAGGTGCTTTCAGCCTGGATTTTTTGAGCGCCGGAAGAATAATTTTCAATCGCTGTTACAAATCTTTGCGGCAATATGCGTAGTAAAAAATTGTAAAAAGGTTCTGAATATTTAATAAGATAAGGCGTTGTAAATGTGGTTATGGCTGACGCACCGACCGCCACGGGAAACAGGAAATTACTGATGACACCGAGATTAAGTCCGAGTGTGGCCACAATAAAGGCAAACTCCCCTATCTGAGCCATGCTCATGCCCACCTGTACCGATTGCTTGAGCGTCTGGCCGGAAAGAATGGCACCCAATGTTGTGCTGAACAGCTTGCCAAAAACAGTAAGCAGGGTAACAATCAATACCGGCCACTTATATTCTATCATGGCGGCAGGGTCTATCATCATGCCGACGGATATAAAAAACACGGCGCCAAAGAGATCTTTCACAGGTTTGATAATGTGCTCCACTTTTTCGGCTGAAGTGGTTTCCGCAAATATGGAACCCATTATGAATGCGCCAAGCTCGGCAGAAAAACCAACTTTTGTTGCCAGTATTACCATGCCCAAACACAGGCCTATGGAAAGGATAAGCAGGGTTTCATCATTAATTAAATTCTTTGCTTTCTTTAATAAAGTGGGTAGCAGGAATATGCCCATAATAAACCATAAAGCCAGGAAGAACAGCAGTTTTAAAACAGTCTGTAAAAGTTCGCCGCCTTCAAATTGCTGGCTTACCGACATGGTTGAAAGCAACACCATCAATAATATCACCACGATATCTTCCACCACCAGCACGCCAAACACCACGTTGGCATAGCGCTTTGTTTTCACACCCATTTCCTCAAAAGCACGAATAATAATGGTGGTAGATGAGCTTGCGAGCATGCCGCCTAAAAAAACGCTGTCCATCTTCGACCATCCCATCCATTTGCCGGCTAAATAACCGGCAGTTACAATGAAAATAATTTCTGTAAATGCGGTAATGGTTGAAGCACCGCCAACGCGTATGAGTTTTTTAAAACTGAATTCAAGGCCCAGGCTGAACAAAAGAAAGATCACACCAATCTCTGCCAGTGTTTCAATGTTTTCCTTGTCGGCAACGGTGGGCGTAATAGAAAGATGCGGCCCTACTAAAAGCCCCGCAATAATGTAGCCCAGCACCAGGGGCTGTTTTATCTTCTTAAAAATTAAAGTGGTAATAGCACCTGTTACAAGAATAAGTGCTAAGTCTTCTATCAATTTTGGTAAATGGCCCATACTTATTCGTATTAATTCAGATAGATGCTGACCTGCGGAAGATAATAAAAAACAAAAATCCTGCGATAAAAATTACCTGCTTTCCCCAAATTTCTTGACCTGGAAATAATATCAGGGCTTTATTTAAAATATACCGGAAGAGCGAAAACCCTATTCTTTGTCAGGCCGCCTATTGACTTCCATCAATATTTATTACAAAAAATTACAGGTAAGTTTGTAACTTATTTTCAACAATACCTTTTTTATATATTTTTGTACGAAGTCCGATTGTGAAAGACTTGATACACGCAGGCCCGATAAAAAGTATAAACTGAAAAAGCAACGAACAATAATAATTATCTTCTCCTGCGGGTAAATTTCGTAAAAATAAAGGCTGTTGGGTTTGCTGGTGGTGGAAACACGCCGGTTAAAAAGCGCATGTAAGATGTTATGTGGCATGCGGGTTGTAAAAATTATAACAGGTAAGAGAATGAAATTCTGTTAGAAGCCCGTAATAATGCAAATGCATAATTTCTGAATCGGCTGAGATGAACGGCAACATCTGGCAGCAACGTGAATGCGCTAAAACATAAAACCGGATATTAAAATTATACAAGGAAAAATGATTGATTGCATTATTATTGAAGACGACCACATTTCTTCGTTTCATTTACGCCGCCTCGTGGAGCAGGAAAGTTCACTGGCACTTCACGGAACGTTTTTCAATGCTAAAGAAGCGCTGGATTTTCTGTCTAAAGAAATGATCGACCTTATTTTTCTTGATATAGAAATGCCCGATGTTACAGGTTTTGACCTGCTTGACCAGTTGCCCTACCGGCCTTATATTATTCTCACCACTTCAAAAACGGAATATGCTTTTACGGCATTTCAGTATAATGTTGTTGATTATTTAAAGAAGCCTATAACACTGCCAAGGTTTAAGGAATCGATAGAAAAAATAAAACCACGCATTAACCATGAAAAAGCACGTGTATCGAACGATATTTTTATTAAGGCCGATGGCAAGCTTATAAGGTTGCATGATAATGATATAAATTTTATTGAAGCCGTTGGCGATTATGTAAAATTCGTAACAACAGAAAAAACGTTTTTATCGCTTGCCACTTTAAAAAGCATTGAGGAAAAATTAAACTCCGACGCTTTTGTAAAAGTGCACCGCTCTTATATCATCAACACAAAAAAGATAAGCGATATAGAAGATAATACCATTCTTATAGGCAAGCACGTTATACCCATAAGTAAAGCGCACCGCAAAGTAATAATGGACAGGCTGAATATAATCTGATACAAAAATCAAACTACAAATACGGCATGAAATATATCGGCTTATTCGTTCTTGTCCAGTTATTCTACACAAAAGTAATTGCAAATAATACCTGTAACATCATTGATACGGCAACGCAGGTTACGGTCTTTAATGATACAACGATTAAAGAAAGACCCCAGCAAAAATTGCTATTATCCGTTGACCAGTTAAGGTATTCTCCGCAGGAAGTAAACATTACACAAATTGGCGCAGGTTATTCCATAAAAGGAAAAAATGATCACCTGATCTTGAAGTTTAATAATGCTTTCAGCGACCACGATTATAGTGCACAGTTGTTTTCTGAATACTATCATAACTTTTCAAAGAAAGATTACATTAATATTCTGCTGGCCGGTTCTGATGGTAAATTCTTTCCGGCATTCATTGGCGGATTTTCCAATTTTTTTGTTCCGGGAAAAGGATGGGAATTACAGGTGGGCGCCCGGGTTTATGCACCTAAAAATGACAGCAGGAGTTTTGTGTTTCCTGTTGGTGTAAGCAAGCAGGTTAATAAACATTTTTTTGGTTATACCTTATACCTGGTTGAACAAAAAAAGCAACTGAGTTTTGTAAACAATTTTAATTACCGGTATTATTTTAAGGATGATCAGTTTTTTTCGGTTAACTATGGCATAGGTGACCGCTATAATATTTTCCAACCGGAAAATGTAACGGATATACCTGCATCTAAAATGCACACACAAACAGTAAATGCTTTATTTACTACGCCGGTTGGCGTAAAATGGAATCTTGAATTACACTTCACTTATGAGCATTATAAAGATTCTAAGAGCGACAAAGATTTTAATATTTATATGCCTGGATTAATGGTAAGCAGGAAGTTGTAAGAAACCGCATTTATGTTATTTATATTGTTTTTTAAAGGGCTTAGAGCCGTTTGCTTTATACTCAATAGCGCTTAGGATTGAACAGCTATATCTTTAAAAAATATTAAACAATTAAAGGGTTTAAGTTGCTTGCGTTTTATTCTTATCAGCTAAAACTTATTAAACAACCAATTGATCCACTCTACGCCACTGGGATAAAATTTTTCCTTTATAAAAGCTCCTGCAATTAATGCGGTTACCAATAAAACCTGGTAGACGAAAAGTTTTCTCTCCTTTCTCTTATCCGCTTTTATTTCCGCTTCATGTAAAGCGGCATAACGCAGCATGTTTTCTTCTTCTTCTGAAAGCGGCACAGCTAACCTGCTATAACTACCTTGCCCGATTTTTGAGTCTTGTCCCATTTTAATTCAGCTTTTTTATATTCCATTATATAAGAGTACAGCGTAATGGTGCAGAGTAATGCGCCAAAACCGGAAATCAATAATAAAGTGAGTGAAAGCCAGTAAGGTTTTTTGTTTTTGTCTGCGATGTAAGCCCAATATGCAAAGAGCATACATATTGAAGCCCAGGCATACATAAACAATACAATAATTTTTTGTGTTAATCCAAGGCCGGCCTGTGTCATACCATTTACAAAATGGATGAAATCATCTATGGCGGTTGGAAAGCAGGAAAGCACGATAATAGTGAGTGATATAATGCCCGGAAATAACACACCCTGCAGCCATGCCTTCTTTGCAGTTTGCTTATCAATGATAAGCGAATAAATAGTTATGAATAAATAAGTGAATGCATTAACAATCCACAACTGCTTAAATAATAACCACGATTGGCTGAAGTTGGAAAAGAACAGCCATATCAAACCGAATGAAGATAAGATCATAAAAACGGGCATCAATAAAATGGCAAACCATAAC
>JAEWJV010000283.1 GCA_023386395.1 Bacteroidota bacterium | reverse complement strand
ATGAAACAGTGTACAATACAGCATTAAAGTTTGCCCAGGCAAGATTAAGCCCGCCAACCTTTGGGCAAATTGCGGGAGAAGCAGCAATTGATTTGCCTGATAATTATTTTGATGTAACAAAAGCAGAATACAAAGCCAGGCGGGATTTAATTGTAAAACGATTAAATGCTATGCCGGGTGTTTTTTGTCCAAATCCCGGCGGGGCTTTTTATGCGATGGCCAAACTGCCTATTGATGATTCTGATAAATTCTGCCAATGGCTCCTAGAAGAATTCAGTTATAATAATCAAACATTAATGCTGGCGCCGGCAACAGGTTTTTATGGTTCGGTTGATTATGGAAAAGATGAAGTAAGGCTTGCCTACGTTTTAAATCTTGAAGCCATAAATGCCGCTATGGATTGCCTGCAGAAAGCGCTTGAACAATATCCCGGGCGCCAATAAAATCAGCGCAGCAGGTTTATGGTTCCTTTTTCATTGATAATGCTGCCGTCCACGCATATCAGTTGCATTACATATACGTATGTGCCCAGGTTTTGAATAAGGCCTTTAAATTTTCCATCCCAGCCATAAGCAGCTTCATTGGTAGTGAAGTTTGCCCTTTGAAAAACCTTCTGTCCCCAGCGGTTAAAGATAATCATGGATTTTACGGTTATTGGCACTTTTGAATTAGGATAGAAATAATCGTTTAAACCATCATTATTCGGCGTGAAGCTATTCGGTATAAGAACAAAATTATCAATACACGCAGGGATCATCTGAACAGAATCCATGCTGATGCAACCGAAATTGTTACGAACCGTTAAAGTATAGGTCAATGCACTGCCCAATGTGGCAACCGGGCTTGGGCAATTGAAACAGGAAAGGCCCGTTTGCGGCAACCATTGCCAGTTGATAACATCGGCACTTGAAGTTGATTGCAGTGTATAGGTAGAACCCACCGGCAAAGCCACCTGGCTATCGGTAATATCTACTACAGGCGCCGGATTAACCGTAATATTTACAGTTGCAGTATCAGTAAAACAGTGGTTGCTGTCGCTGCCCGAAACTGAATAGAAAATATTTCCCGGAGGCGTGGCAATAGGATTGGCAATAGCACCATCACTTAACCCGGTAGAAGGAAACCATGAATAATTGCCGGAACTTGCGCCACCTGCGGTCAGTTGCAGGGATGCCCCTGCACAAACAGCCGTATCAGCGGGTTGTATGCTAACATGTTCTTTAGGCTGAACGGTCACAACAACGGTATCTGTAGCGAAACATCCTTCCGGCGTTGAGCCTCTTACGTAATAATTGGTTGTTGCGTTGGGTGTTACTGTTGGCGGAACAGTACAGGGGTTACAAATAACTGCCTGATCAGTATTCCATGTATAAGTTGAAGCGCCTGTGGCCGTTAAAACCGCACTTTTACCTATACATAATAATGTATCGTTTCCTGCAACAACTGTGGGTGTGGTAAGCAATTGCATTTGCTGTGTTTTGGAATTTACGCAGCCATTGCCGTCGGTATCGATAAGCATAACATTGTAAAGGCCGGGAAAATCGTAGTAGTTTAGGGAAGGTCCCTGAACTGAATCTGTCCTGCCATCGCCGTAACTCCAAATCCATTGCTGTATTGGTGATCCTGATGGAGTTGATTCATCTGAAAAATCTACTTCGGTGAGCGTGCATGCAGTGTCCGGCAGGGAAAATTTTGCTGTGGCGCCTACGATTGTTATAGGGCTTAAATTAATTGTATCGGTGCAATTGTAAATATTGCGGAAAATGGCAACAGGATTAAAATTGCCTGCCGTATCATAAACATGGTTTATTGTATCGCGGGTTGAATTATATCCTGTGGAATCCCCGTCACCAAAATACCACCGGAAATCTTTTGCAACATCAGGATCGTATTGGGTAAAACCTAATTGAACAGGATTACCATAGCAGTAAGGCGCCGCAGACAACGCATTGGCAACAGGTTTGATCTCAGAAACAAAAACCATACGGCTTGTAGTATCGTAACAGGTGCCATCATCAACTCTAAGCCCTACATTATAGGCGCCCACTGAATCATATGTATGTGGAACTGACCTTAAGGTATCACTTTCGCCATCCCCAAATGACCATTTATAAGTGGTGTTTGGCGATAAGGTTGCTGAAAAGTTAAATGTATAGAGATTCTGGCAGTCAGGGTTTGCGAATATCCTTCCACCAGGGGCTTTTACATGAATGTATTTATTTTTAACCATCGTGTCTCTGCACCCATTATTGTTAACAATCAACCGCACATTAAACCAGCCGGAATCCTGGTAATGCTGTAAAGGTGAAGCCTCGTCGCTTGTTGTTTTATCACCAAAGCTCCATGACCATGATTTAACATTAGCCGAAGATTTATTGGTAAATTGTCTTAATTCAGAGGCGCAGCCATCCCGCGGAGTGGCCGTGAAATTAGCTGTTGGTTTAGTGCCCACATGTATCAGACCTTCTTCTTTAAACTGGCTCATACAACCGTCTGTTGTTTCAATAGTAAGTGAAACATCAAACACTCTTGTACCGGTAAAAGTGTGAGTAGGATTTTGTTGGGAAGAAGTGGTTCCATCGCCAAAATCCCAGGTGCGGTTTTTAAGCGTTACCCCCGTAAGGCTGGTATTATCCGTAAACGAAACGTTTAATGGAGAACAGCCTATTGCGGCGCTTGTTATAAATTCAGGTTTAGGTGTTCTAAATACTTTAATATAGCCAGTCTTTTCCTCATAATCTTCTTCAAGGTCATTTCTTACAATAAGCCTTACTGTGAAATTACCGCCTGTTGTATAGGTCATGGTTGGGTTTCTTTCTGCTGAAGTTTGACCATTGCCAAAGTCCCAGAACCAGCTTGTTGCCGAACCGGTACTCTGGTCGGTAAAACTTACCGTCAAATCAGAACAACCACTGGCAACGGAAGCTGAAAATGCTGCAGATAATTGCGTCTTTCCTTCAACACTCAACACCAAAAAAATACCCAACAATAAAATAAAAACGGAATTTTGATAGTTAATTTTAATAAGATTGGTTTTTAATAGTTTCAGATTCATTGCAAAAATCCTGCAAATCAATATATAACGAACATATACTTAAAAAAAAGTAATGCTTAAACGCTTTGAAACAGTTTTTTAGTACCCCGCTTTTTATTTTAATTGATAAAGACTACTTTTGCGCTCCCTAAATAAGGCGGGATAGCTCAGGTGGTTAGAGCGTCGGATTCATAACCCGGAGGTCTCGGGTTCAATTCCCGATCCCGCTACAAGGCCAGAATGCTTATAGGATAAGCATTCTGGCTTTTTTATTTTATATACTGAATACGATACGAATTGGCTTGCACCAGGCTTTAAGCAATAATATAAATGATTATGAATTGATTTACAAAACTTTGTAGTGTTTCAACAGAGTTGGGGAGTTTAAATAATTTCATTAACATTGTTCATAACAAAAATTCTATGAAGGAAAAAATACTTCAAAAGAAAATTGTTGATGTAAGCAATGCAGGAGGTATGCTAAATTTTATTGGCAACCATGAAGTTTTAAATAATGCCAGGCTTGAAATTAGAAATCATCTTCCTTTTTTCTCCAGCTATAACATTAGCTGCATCCTAATTATTACAAATTTCAATACACTAATAAACCACTCAGTATCCGGTCAGATATTAGCTTCAGACACTAATCTGCTATATCTGAAGCCTAATATTGTTGGCAAAGATGGTGAAGGATTAGAGCGTATCTCCCGGCCGGACGTAAATCCGGCTTTTTTGTACAAGCTAATCTGCTTTTTCCTGTCTTTTTTAATTCACTATAATCATAATTTAAAAAATCCAAAATTCCAAAACCATGAAACAACCACCAATCATTACTACACGTGACAGAGGACTTTCTTTATGGGAAACCTTGGGAGAGTCGCTGCAACGGTTCATCCACAAAGACATGAGCACTGCTGAGATACGGCAACTGCCTTTTATACAAGCTATTTATGCACATGTACAGGAGGCTCAGGGAAAAAAGCTGGCCGGGCTACAGCCGGATGCCGCCTTGCTTGTCGAAAAATCGAAGGCCTTTTATGCATTGGCACAAACCGCCACTGTCGTTCCAACTGATGCCACAGCCCTTGCAAAGACGAGTGATTCTGAGGGAAATGATCTTGACCCACGCGACTATAGTGATGACGATATTGAATGGAAGTTGCTGGCCATTACCTGGTGGAATTATATGAACAAGCAACAGATTAAAAATGCGCCTTGGTACCAGAGAGGAGTAGAAGGCCTTTTTCAAGGCACCATAGTGGGTGCTGCAGCACTAGGTACTCAGTGGTTTCTTCAAAGCTCAGACGAGAAAATACAGGACATCATTGAATATCGTAAATGGCACGATCAGGGGGCAGGAAAGAACTTTTCCAAAATCGCCTGGACCTTACCCAATGATGCCAAAGTAGTGATGCTGGGCGACTGGGGCACGAGCAACGATGATTGTAAACAATTACTGAAAGCTATATGGCTCCAGGCAGATCCCGCTGCTTTTGTGCATCTGGGTGATATTTATTACTCCGGCTCCAAAGAAGAATGCGATAATAATTTCTACAACATCTTCAAAGATGTTGCGAAGGAACTGGGAAAACAGATGGTGCCTGTATTTACCATCCCCGGTAACCACGAATACTATTCGATGGGTAAAGGGTTCTATTACCTGATCGATAAGATGAATGCCAGCAGCAATCAGCGACAAAGCGGAAGCTATTTCTGCCTGCGTACGGCTGACAGCAAATGGCAATTCCTGGGTATGGACACCGGGCAGGATGACAACAATCCTTATGTAACACATCTGTCTCCTTTTGCTCCGCAGCTGTTCGGCGACCGGGACAGCGATGGCGAACTGGCCTGGCACCAGGATAAACTCAATGATTTCAGCGGGCAGACGATCATGATGTCACACCACCAGCTGTTTACACGCGATTCTGAAAATATGATCGACAGTGATGTGGAGCCTTTTTTCAACCGTTACCTACACGGTTATTTCTCCCGGTATTTTAATAAAATAGCAGCTTGGTATTGGGGGCATGAGCACAGTTTTGCTATTTACCAGGATGGCATTTTCGGGCTGGCAAAAGGCCGCCTGCTGGGCAGCAGCAGCTATGAAGTACCTCAAATTAAGAGCAGCGGTGACCGTTATTACCCAATCGTTCCCTATGCCCCGAATAATGTACAGCCACCGGTAGATAGTGACGGATTCTTCTATCATGCATGCGCTGTATTCGATTTTAAAAGAACGGATCCTTCCGATCCAATCAATGTGAAATATTATTCTTTCCCAAGCTGGGCGCAATACGAAAGCATGCCTTCTAATGCCGCCTTGGCGCTGATGCTTTCCGAGCAGATAAGCGCCTCTCCTATGCGTGCTTTCAGCTGGACAGGAAATGATAAAATGGATAATGATATTGTGAGCAACAATACGCCATCCCTGCTTCAGAACGGGCACCACCTGTTTATTGCTTTCAATAAAGCTGCCAGCGGCAGCAGCAGCAATAATTCACTAATGATGGCCAGTTATGATCAGAACAATAACGATAATAACTGGAACAATCCTGTTGCCATATCATCCAATGGTCATACGGTATTCACTGCCCATGGCCCAAGCCTCACGGTGCATAACGGTACTTATTACCTGATATACGCCGATTCATCGAACAGCAATAATGTAGGCTTTATCAGCAGCACAGATCTGAAAAACTGGAGCAAAATCAGGTATATTGTGAGTAACAATCAATTTTCTTCTTCCAACTCGGCTATATCGTCGGTATGGATCGGTAATACCTGCTATATAACTTTCCAGGATGCCGCAACCAAGAGCATTACCCTGATTTCTACAGATATGACCCAGGTTAGTACAATCA
>JAEWJV010000270.1 GCA_023386395.1 Bacteroidota bacterium | reverse complement strand
ACGGAACGCTTACAAGTCAAAGCACTTTATATTTTCACATGAACTGGGGATGGCATGAAACATCTTCAAATTCTCCTTTAAATTTTCCTGATTATAACGGTTGGTTTGCTTTTAATAACTGGAAAATAACCGGTGCCGGATCAGGCGGGTCTGACCTGAATTTTAAATATGCCAATGATATGGTTACAAATATTCATCCTTAATTGGGAGAAAAAATGAGAAATAAAGTTTTGGTTTTAATACTTATTTGTGATTTAGCCTTATCGTTTACCTGTAAAAAAAAGGGTAGCGAATGTTATTATACACGACCTCCCGATTTGATTTTTGAAATAAAATACAATGACAAATTTGTTGCTGATAGCAGCATTTTAAAGTTGATCAAAATATATTATTTACAAAAAAGTGAGAAAAAATACATTAGCGATTTAACAATATCCGATACAATAATGACTGATACAATTGTGCACAGGGTTATTACAACTAAAAATATCCCTAGCGCAAGCGGGATTGGAATTAAGACATTTTATGTAGAATTTCCTATTAGTTTGGGAGGAGATGAAGATACCTTGTTTGTTGATTATTCGGCCCCTGCTACATCTAATAATTGCCAATATATTTTTAATCAGATTAACTACAATAGCCAAAAGCCGACGATCAATTCTGATATTTTAATACCTGGATTGACTGTTCCAATTTATATATTTAATAAGCCTTAAATGGTCTATTATAATTCAAATTTTAATGCAAAAATATTATTGTGATTGATAATTGATTGCAATGAAAGGTTTGCCTTTAATAACTGGAAAATTACAGGTGCCGGGTCAAATGGCACTGACCTGAATTTTAAATATGCTAACGATGTGGTTGCAAATATTCATCCTTAATATTGATTGAGTATGTTGAAAGTTATAAGTACTGCTGTTATAATTTTTATTTGCAGTATTCAGGTTGTTAGTTGTCATAAAAGTTCAAACTCTTGTCAATGGGCGCCCACCCCGCCTGTCCCTGTTTTGTTCCAAATTTATAAGAATGGTCAATTGATAACTGATAGTACTTTTTTATCTTCATTGAAACTTAGTTATCTTGAAGATAATAAGAAAACTTATGTGGACAAGTTTGGTTTATTACTGGGAACAGATAGCAATATCTTTTATAAAAATGGCGTAATGTCTGCAAATGTTGGATTAAACAACACCGTAAAAGATTACGTGTTAGAATACCCTAATAATTTTAGTGTTCCAGATACATTATTTATAGATTATTTATCACCATCTCCCACAACCGGCTGCCAATATAAATTAAATGAGATTATGTTCAATAAAAGTACTCCTCCAACTGATAGCATATCTGATCAACTAATTTATATTTTTAATAAATAGAATGCTAAAGCAAAGAATGGTGAAAGGGCTGTAACGGGATGGTTCTGAATTTAAATATGCCAATGATATGGTTACAAATATTCATCCTTAAAAATTAGTAAGAGTTATGGTAAACAAAATTCTTATTTCAGTTATAGCTATTGGTTTTATTTTTCTAATAGTCTGTTGTAAGAAAAACTCTAATAACTGTAATCAAATTGCAGAACCTCCTGTGTTTTTTTTCCAAATAAAAGAGAACGGAATCGTTTTAGACAACTCCGTTCTTGAGGGAATAAAAATCTATTGCTTATTAAAAAATGATAAAAAATATATTTCCGATTTATCTCCTGCCACAGATATGTATGCCGGTAAAGGAATTTTAATAAGCAGGCAAATTGGAACTTTTGAAGATCAGGTTTTTTTTATTGAGTAGACAAATTCTGATACTTTATTAGTGCAGAATTTAATGCCTTCTCCATCTACTAATTGTAGTTATAAAATTGAACAGGTTAAGTTTAATGATTTAATTGCTACTGCTGATGCTTCTTTTGGTTATCAGCCTGTGTATGTGTTCTTAAAACAGTAAAAGGAATGATTTTTTTAATAAACAAAACAGGCGGGGTAAACACCCCGCCTCAATGAAAAAGTCCCTCAACTTATTCAAAATTTATTCAGTGTTTCCCGTGCAATAACAATCTTTTGTATCTCGGATGTGCCTTCGCCTATTGTGCAAAGCTTGGCATCACGATAAAATTTTTCAACCGGGAATTCTTTTGTATAGCCATTGCCACCAAATATTTGCACCGCTTCATTAGCAACTTTTACGGCAACTTCGCTGGCATAATATTTTGCCATGGCGGCTTCTCTGGTAACTTTTTTGTGCTGGTCTTTTAAAGCACAGGCACGCATAATTAAAAGTTCGGCGGCATCAATTTCAGTGGCCATATCCGCAATCTTAAAACTCACGCCCTGGAAATTAGAAATAGGCTGGTCAAATTGGTGCCGCTCTTTGCTATATTTTGCTGCTGCTTCAAAAGCGCCTTTGGCAATGCCGAGTGATAAGCAGGCAATGGATATTCTGCCACCGTCCAAAACCTGCATAGATTGTTTGAAGCCATCACCAATTTCGCCCAGCCGGTTTTCACCAGGAATAATACAGTTATCAAACACCATTTCGGCGGTTTCGCTGGCGCGCATGCCGAGTTTATTTTCTTTCTTGCCCGCTGAAAAGCCGGGCGTTCCGCGCTCAACAACAAATGCGGTTGCATTATTTCTGGCCCGTGATTCACCTGTTCTTGCAATTACCACGGCAACATTGCCGCTCTTGCCATGTGTTATCCACGATTTGGTTCCATTCAGCACCCAGTTATTGCCTTCTTTTTTTGCGGTGCATTGCATATTGCCCGCATCGCTGCCGGTATTTGCTTCTGTTAAACCCCAGGCGCCAATCCATTCTCCCGATGCAAAACGCGGCAAATACTTCTGCTTCTGCTCTTCATTGCCAAATAAAAGGATGTGATTGGTGCAAAGTGAATTATGTGCTGCGAGACTTAAGCCTATGGAACCGCATACTTTTGATATTTCTTCTATTACCACCTTATATGCTCCATATCCAAAACCTGATCCGCCATATTCTTCCGGTACTAAAACGCCCATCAGCCCAAGCTCTCCCATTTTGCGAAATACGTGTGCCGGAAATTCCTGGGCTTCATCCCATTGCATTACATAGGGTATAATATGCAGGTTGGCAAAATCTCTGGCAATTACACAAACTTGTTCTGTTATCTCTTCTTTTACAGCATACATAAAACTAACAATTGTTAGCGTAAAGCTATGGGATAGAATTTATTAATGAAAATATTTTTTGGCGTGGGTTATTCTTTCAGGTACAGGTAAGGCTTTATTACCTGGAAAACGCTGTCGCTTAAACCATAGGTTTTTGCAACCTGGTCAACAGATTTGAAACCGCCCATGCTTGTTCTGAATTTTACAATGCGGTTCGCCAGCACATCGCCAATTCCGGGAAAGACTTTCCAGTCTTCAACGGACGCAGCGTTAATCTCGGTTTTCCTTAACTGGTTGGGTTGATAAACGGGTTTTGATTCATTCGTTGGCTGTGTTTTTTCAATTGATGCAGGAGCCGGTTGCTGCACTATTTGTGTCATGCGTATGTAAGGAATAATCCTGTTGGCATCTGCTTTTGAAAGGCTGTAGATTTTGCGAATATCTTCCGGCGTCTTAAAATGACCGCCTTTGCCGCGGTAATTGATGATTGTATGCGCTGTTTTGGGGGAGAGGCCAAGCTTTACAAATCCTTCTTCGCTTAAAGTATTTGGATCAAAATAAAATAATTTTACCTGTATAGAATCGGTGCCTGCCGTATCTGCATAACTGGCTGCATAAAGGGGTTGCGTATTTTCCTGTCTATACCTGTCTAACTCAGCCTGCAACGCTGTATTAACATGAATATCCAGTTTTTTAGAAGGTAAAAAACAGGGCAGTATTATAATTATTACAAGAAGGCCCAATAGTATAAAAACAGCATTCCTGTCACGCCTGCTAAAGACGAACCATTCTTTTAAGGGATTTTTTTTCATTGGAGTTATTTATTGGGTTATATGATGAGTGTTAGGTTGTCATAAGCAAGGTGAATGCCCGGCGGTAAAATTTTTTCAACATCTTCGTGTTTACCAAGCTGGTGGCTGATGTGCGTAAAATATGCTTGTGGTATTGCTAATTCTTCTGTTAGTTTTATGGCCTCGCTTAGGGTAAAATGAGAAATATGTTGTTCCTTTCTAAGGGCGTTTACCACAAGTACATCCGAACCTTTTATGAGTGTTTTTACGTCGTTGTCAATTTTGTTTGCGTCTGTAATGTAGGTAAACTTTCCAAATTTGTATCCAAAAACAGGCATTTTATGGTGCCACACTGTGAAAGGCTGGATAGGAATATCGCCTATTTCAAAGGGGCTTTCATCAATAGTATAAAGATTTATTTGAGGCACGCCCGGATATTTTTTATCAGCAAACGCATAAGCAAATTCCCGCATAAGTGCTTCTGCTGTAAGCGAATTAGAATAAACATCCATGGGTTTATGCTGAAGAAAATTATAAGCCCGCACATCGTCAAGCCCTGCTGTATGATCTTTATGCGGATGGGTAAAAAGCACAGCATCCAATTTGGTATTATGAATGCGCAGCATCTGGTAACGGAAATCGGGCGTGGTGTCCACAACAATAGTTGTTGTGGCAGATTCTACTAAAATACTGCTGCGCAGGCGCTTGTCTTTGGGGTCAGTTGAAGTGCAAACAGGGCAGGAACATCCGATTAAAGGAATGCCTGAACTGGTGCCGGTGCCGAGAAAGGTGATTTTTAATGAAAGGCTCACATGGCAAATCTAATACAACTGCAATAAGCGCAGCTTATTGGGTACATAAT
>JAEWJV010000201.1 GCA_023386395.1 Bacteroidota bacterium | reverse complement strand
CATACATACCCTGTCAAATCGCTTGCTGCTCCGGCCTTGCTTCGCTTTATATAATCCATAAACAAAGACCCTTTACGCTGGTATACTTTATTGAACGCTTTGGTATAGCTGTTTAAAAAATTGCTGAATCTTTCCATCGTAAAATCACAAATATCATGATGCAGCAGGTTGCAGGTAATTTGTTTTACTTTTTCAAAATGTGCTATAATACTTTCTTCGCTGTTCATTTTGGCCAATAAATGAAAATGGTTAGGCAGCAGGGCATAACAATATATTTGGCAAACGCCATCGGTGTGCTCTTTCAATTTCTTAAGAAAAAAGAAATAATTCTCCGGCGACCGGAACAATTTTTCGCTGCCTGGTGCCCTTGAAAACAGGTGATAGGTTTCATCGGGCAAGAGTGGTTGATGGTACGGGTTCATGTTTAAAGCTATAAAAAACCGGCAAAAAACCTATAAGGTTTCAAAAACCTTATAGGTTTTGTCGCTTCACAAACCCACAAAGCCGCATGCCCAGGCTACTAAGAAACCGCGATTTTGTCGCATTTTTTTTGCTGCTTGTCGCGATGCACACATGCTGCTATGCAACCAAAATAATATTCTGCTATCTTCATGCCCAGCTAACATTCTTGTTATATATAATGGCTACAAAACAATCATTTAAACAGTAAGGATCACACTATGAACATTAAACGCAAAACATGGCTGCTATCGTTTGGGCTTATAAGTTTAGCAGGATTAGGATTACAGGCATTTTCCCCTGCCCCAAAAGGTGAAATTGCATTTACCGCAAAAACAGATACCACGCGCAGCCTTGCAGCCTATTTTACACCGGCCTCAACAAAAAGCAAAATGCCCGATGCGGATGGTTTCATCCAGCGCTGGCTGTTGCTGGAACCCATTAACAAACCTAACCGCAGCAATACTGTCTTCACAGACAGCTATATCAGGAAAGCATTTGACACCCTGTATTTTCCAAACCAGTTTACCATACTTCCCAAAAATGGCGACAAGGTAAATGTTGGCGCACAGGAACTAACCTGGCATGCACTGGACAGCAAAAATTTCAATGTAAAACTGTTCCGTTTTGCGTATGGTTTAAACAAACCCGTTTATGGCGTGCTGTTCTGGGCGGTAACCGTGGTAAACTGCCCGCAGGAGATGAAAAACGTAAGAATGGCCGTAGGTTCAAATTCTGCATCTATGTGGTGGCTTAACGGAAAAGAAGCCGTGATACTTTCCGGCGACAGGCGCATGGTAATGGATGACGCCGTTTCCACCCGTATTACGCTTAATAAAGGAAAGAATATCATCCGCGGCTCAGTCATCAATGGCCCCGGTATGAGCGATTTCTGAGTGCGCTTCCTCGATGAAAAAGGCGAGCCGCTAAAAAATATCACGATAACTGCCGGGTAAAACCATTAAGCACCCGGCCATAAAATACCATAATCATACACCGGGTTATTATGAAATGAGCATGCTGTTATCAAACACCTGCAACACCTGTTATAAACACAGTTTTTTAAGTCGATCAAAACAAATTATTTACTGATGAAATATAGAATTGGAATAACCGCCTCAACCATACTGTTATCTGCACTGTTCGCCGCCACAGCCATGGCGCAAACAGGCGAACCGTTTATACACGACCCTTCAACCATTATGGAATGCGAAGGAAAATATTACACCTTTGGCACAGGTGGCGGTGGATTAATATCTAAAGACGGCTGGACCTGGAATGGCGGTGGGGTAAGACCTGGTCGCGGTGCTGCACCCGATGTGGTGAAGATCGGAAACCGCTATCTTATAGCCTATGGCGCCACGGGTGGTGGCCTGGGTGGCGGGCATAACGGAAATATACTGACCATGTGGAATAAAACCCTCGACCCGAATTCACCCGATTTTAAATACTCAGAAGCGGTGGTGGTAGCCTCATCCGATGGCATGGAAGATAATGACGCTATCGATCCCGGCCTCCTGCTCGATCCCACAACCGGGCGCCTCTGGTTATCTTACGGTACTTATTTTGGCTTCATCTGCCTCGTAGAACTTGACCCCAAAACAGGCGGGCGCATAGCCGGCAATAAAGCCATAAACATAGCCATTGACTGTGAAGCCACCGATTTAATATACCGCGATGGCTGGTACTACCTGCTGGGTACACATGGCACCTGCTGCGATGGCGCCAACTCCACCTATAATATCGTGGTTGGCCGTTCCAAAAAAGTAACCGGCCCTTATCTTGACAATATAGGAAGGGATATGCTGAAAGGTGGCGGCAAAATGGTGCTGGCAGCCAGTGAAAGGCTTATCGGGCCGGGGCATTTTGGCAGAATGGTGCTTGGCAACGGGATTGAAAAAATGTCTTGCCATTACGAAGCAGATTTAGACCAAAGCGGTTATAGCGTATTGGGTATCCGTCCCCTGCTATGGAAAAACGGCTGGCCCGTAGCCGGCGACAATTTTAAAGAAGGCACGTATGAAATTGAATCTGAAAGAAGAGGCTATGCCCTGGAGTTAGCCGTAGATTTTGTGCGGATGCCCGGCGGCATGCGGTGGTTTAACCGGAATAAAGATGAACCCATAAAACCCGTGCCTTCACAGGTGCTATCCGATGTGATCAATACCTGGCCCACGGGTAATATTGATGTAAGGATTGGCGATTACATGTCACGCCCGCATCAAAAATGGACCATCACCGCCGTTCCGGATGCAGAAGGTTATCCCGGCGGCCCCTCTTATAAAATAGTAATCGACAGCACAGGCCGCGCCCTGGCGGCAACAGCCGAAGCTGAAGTGGTAACTGTGCCTGCATTTACCGGTGCGCCGGAACAGTTATGGCGCATCGACCAACTGACAGACGGCACTTACCGGATAATGCCGAAAGCCATCCCCGGTTCAAAGCAACAGTTAGCGCTGGTATCTGCTGGTGACAGTACGCCCACCCTCGCTGAATTTGATATGAACAGCGATAATTCCAAATGGAATTTTAAAGCACACTAAAATGGCCTTTGCCGTGTATGTGGCTTAACGATTGTCCGCTAACGCTTCGAACGTCATTTCGACAATAGGAGAAATCTCCTGAGATGTAAAGGGTTTGAATAATCATTTACGTTTACAGGCAATATCTTATCTACCGGTTGGTGTCCCCACCAACCGGAATTTTCCTCTCGCATAACCGCTCCCATCCTGTTGCCAGCCGCGAATAGGCGAAGCTTATCCGGCCTATGTTTAAGTCGGGACAGGGTCTTCGTTAAAATCATTAGTGCAAAGCCATAAGATACTGTATTAAGTAACCGCAGGGTCTCATCCTGCGCCCCTGGCTATACAATGAAGACCCTGCTACGACAGAAGAAAAATATGAATGAGATAAATCTCCTGAGATGAGAGGGGGTAAATTTCATTTAAGCTTACAAACAACCTCTTCGCTGCCCGGCCCATGTTTACGTTACAGCAAAGTCTCATACAGCTCACATTAGCTATGCAATGAAGGCCCGCCACGACAAAAGAAAAATTACGTAATAGCAAAGAATGATTATGGCTATGATTAGCCTAAACTTTCATATCACTCAATTTTTATTTCCCTATGACGTCCATTAAAATCTGTTAATAAATCAGAACTAAGTATATCCTGCACTTTCCAACCCTGGTTATGTTTATCCAGGAATTTAATGATGCGTGGGGCATAAACCTTCTGTATCCGAAAATTTTTAATGTAATCATGCCTTAAAACCACTTCTATCATCCTGAAAGATTTTCTTGGCTTTCCCATTATCCATATCGCCTCATGTCCCATACCACCATAAACAAAAGCGCAGTAAACCTTTGTGCCTGCACTGAAATGTTTGGTGCCACTTTTTATCTCTTTCTTTTCACCCCAATAATGGTTGCCGATTATGTTGCCTACAATACATTCCCTGTATTCAATACCGTTCTGATCAGTCATTTTTCTTTTATTATTCAGGCTTAATTTAATGGTTTTATACTTTCATAAACAAAACCGTTAAATGATATTTGGTTTGGTGAAGATGAACCAGGTGGAAAAAAATTTGAACTGTCAAATGGAAAATTAGTTAGACAGACTATTTCTTTGGCTTTGTCTTGTTTGGTGATTGTGCAGCGTTCATTTCATCCTGTGCAGTTTTTATTGCTGCTATTAAATCTTGCTTTTCTTTTTTTAAATCCAATCTGTCCTTTTCAAGTTGTAATCTTGCAATTTCATCTTTTATATCTTTGTTAACCGCAGCTTCTTTCTGGGCTTCGGCCTTTTCTTCACCTTTTTCTTTTTTATCTTTAATTTCATTTCTCAAATTAGTAATTTCAGCGTTTAAGCTTTCCACCCCATTGCTCACTGCTGCAAGGTTATCTCCTACCTGCGATTCTTTTGCAATGGAATATTCAGTTAAATTACCAGAGTTTTCATCAAATCCAACTTTTACAGTCTTTTTGTTTTTCAGTATAGGTATTTCGAGGTTGGTTAAGGTACCTGCCTGTGGAATTAATATTCTTTCATGAATTACTTCTTGTTCCTTTAAAAATTGATTATTCATTACTATTGCAACTATAGAATATTCTGCCGGAACTTTGTATTGGAGAACTATTGAAGAATTATTACTTGAAGAAGTCACTGAATTTTGAGCATGCTCGTTGGATGCTGCGGAACTGATCCTGGTTAATTTAATATGTACAAACGGTTTAGGATTTGAAACAATGCCAGCATCCGTAAATTCAGGTCTTACATCAAATTCCAATGCCTGTTCATCTTTAATCTCAATTTCTTTTACCATTATGAATTTTTGCTCCGATTGCTCTTGTTCTGTTTTTTGTTGTTCTCCTGCACCCTGATTGCCAGAAAGTGCTGAGCCTATAATCTTTACAACGCTACTTAAAATGCTAACCGTCCCCTTTATTATTTCTGCGGTCGCCGGCGTATGACTTGCATTTACTTTCGAAATGCTACCATTGCCTTTATCATCAAAAGTGATGTCAAAATTATAACCAGACCAACCCTTACCTAACCTGCTTAGATCAAGTGGATACATCTTATCGCTGGTCATTTTAGATTCAATTACAACATCCCCATCAACAATATATGTTGAAATGTTTTTTATCGGATCATCTACTCTCTTTCCTGTAGTACCATCAATTAAGTAAACTTTAGTGTTAGTGATTTTGAATGGCACTTTTACATACAAATTTTTTTTGGGTAAGAAATAGTTCACAGAAGATTGAGCCTGTAAAAAAGTTGGTAAAGTAATTACCGTAATGAAAAGAAAGATTATGTGTCGCATACAATTAAATTTTACGCTAAGATGAACGCTCATTATCGGTTTTAAAATGGGTTTTTCCCCTTTTTATTATCGCTTTAAAAGGGATTTTTCCCGGTTTTAATATGACAGTTCATATTTATGTTTATTGTAAAATTTATAAAGCGTGTTCCAAAATTTTTTTATCTTTTTATTGTCAACTGTTTTGTTATGTGCTTGCACGGCAAACCCTGATACTAATAGTTACAAGCAATCTGACTCAAATATTAGTAGTGCTGATTCTACAACAGATATGTTCAAACAAAATGATGGTCTTGTACAACTGGACGAGAATGATTACATGTGCAGCTTTGAGAAAGGGTTAGAGCCTTTCTCTACTGAGTACAACAGATCTTCTCCTTCGGATTCAACAATAGACAAGCGCTTTATTTCTATTTGGGAATTTGTTTTAGGGAATGAGTCTGATGATATCTCTGTTTACGCAGACGCTAATCAAGGTAGCAAAATCTATCAATATGCATGTGCTTATTCCGACATTACAAGCACGGGAAGAATTAGAAAGTTTATCAGGTATCAGATTGATGGCGTAAGCAAATTTCTTCCTGATTCCAATAAATTATTATTTTGGGTAATTGCACTGCACGAGTTTGGGCATTTGAATTTCTCTCACTCTTTCAGTCCGCTTAGTTTGTCAAAAAGGGAACTTGATGCAGATAGTTATGCAGGATTTATATTGGGTAAATATTTTCATATACCTAAAGACTCTGTTTCTTATGCATTTCGGAAGTTAACAGTAGAGCATCCTACCGACGGCTATCCTGATCGAAATGCCAGGATATTGGCCGCAGGCCACGGTTGGGATAAAAGCCAGCTAGCTACAACTTTATCGCTTTTTGCCACATTTATGGATGTCCGGGGTGAATCATATGGAGTAGCAGGGTTCAATGATAGATTTCAAGATTATTTTTCTCTGTCTGATGCAGTTAAATTTAATAAATCAGATCAACGTATTGCATTATCCAGTTTAAAAGATAAACTGCAGCGGGTTTTTACCGAGGCTTCCAATTCTCCGGGCAGGTTCTATCTGGATAGCAGTTTTTTATACGTTTCTATTAATGATACCCTTTCTCCGGTTGGCACAGTCATGCCATCCAATAAACATGGGTATAAGAAAATGATTGTCGATAGTTTGTACAATTGTATATACATCGATGACAAAAATAATCAACGGCAAAAGCTTGTAAATTTAGATTTATTAGACTCTAAAATTGAAAAAATTACTGAAGTTGGCACTATCCTGCCACCAAAACAATGATTTTGGAAGTTGCCAGGGTGAAATTCCTTCCTGTGCAGGGTTTTCCGTAAGCTGTAATGGCAATGCCAACTTTGGGCTTTTTACACTCTTTCGATTAAGGAAAGGCTGATGCATGTCTGGCATAGTCTTTTTCACTACTACATTGCAGTATTATCAAATCTCAGATTTGACTCTCTATCTGCCAAAACATCCTTACTTTTCAGCCTCTAAATAAACTATGGTTAACGAACCCGAAATAGAATACGGATTTATTGGAAAACTGCAGGACCTTAAATACACTTACAGGCCAGACATTCGCAACCGGAATGCGCTGGAGCAAAACTTTCGCAAAAAGTTTGAGGCGCTTAACCGCGTCAATTTAACGGACGCAGAGTTTGCCCGCCTGCGGGACGAAATCATTAACCCCGATGTATTTACAGCTTCCAAAATTTTACGGCAACGCAATACTTTTAAAAGAGAAGATGACACGCCGCTGCAATACACGCTGGTAAATATTAAAGACTGGTGCAAAAACGAATTTGAAGTAATCAACCAGTTGCGGATGAATACACAAAACAGTAATCACCGCTATGATGTTATCTTACTCATTAATGGCATACCTGTAGCGCAGGTTGAATTAAAAACTTTACAGATCAGCCCGCGCCGCGCCATGCAGCAAATTGTTGATTACAAAAATGATCCCGGTAACGGTTATACCAATTCGCTGTTGTGCTTCATGCAATTGTTCATCGTAAGCAACCGTTCCGAAACCTATTATTTTACCAATAACCGCAACCAGCATTTCAGCTTTAATGCGGATGAACAGTTTTTACCTGTTTATCAATGGGCAGCTGATAATAATAAGAAGATTACTAACCTGTATGATTTTACTGAAAAATTTCTAACCAAGTGCACGCTAAGCGAAATGATCAGCCGCTATATGGTATTGGTAGAAAGTGAACAGAAATTAATGGTGATGCGACCTTACCAGGTGTATGCGGTGAAAGCCATCGTTGAATGCATCCATCAAAACCGCGGCAATGGTTATATATGGCATACCACCGGCAGCGGCAAAACACTTACATCTTTCAAAGCCTCTACTTTATTAAAAGACAATCCTGATATAGAAAAATGCTTGTTCGTGGTTGACCGCAAAGACCTTGACCGGCAAACACGTGAAGAGTTCAATAAATTCCAGGAAGGTTGTGTGGAAGAAAACACCAACACGGCAGAAAGCATTAGTAAGCCGCGGTGAACTGCCCAATGCTGTGGCGCCATCCGCAGCCGTAACCGCTACCGATGTTTATTTCACCTGGACGAACAATACAGGTACTGGCACTGCCCAGGCCACAGACAATGCAGAACTGGTAGCGTATTGTAAAGAACTTAGCCAGGCAGATTTTA
>JAEWJV010000183.1 GCA_023386395.1 Bacteroidota bacterium | reverse complement strand
TAAATATATTATCCCTTTCATCAACTTTATCAGCAAACCACTCGCCTAGCCCGGCCGGTGTAGAAAGAAAACCATACAGGATGCCTGGTGAGCACCTTACGGGATATTCGAGGGTAAAAATTTGTTTTTTTGGCATGATGCAACTTTAATTTGTGCTTCTCAGAGTTTGCAATAATATTAAATTATTATTAGCGCAAAAATTTTTTTACAAACTCTTTCATAACTGTTTTAAACCGGTGATATGCGTTTTCAACTATTCCAGATTCTCCAATTTTCTTCTGCCTGTAATTCAAGCATTTCGGAACCGTTTTTAATGCTACAGCCCGCTTCTTTTCCATAAAGTAAAAATTTGGTTAGCGGCGGGTTATAAACAAGGTCGTACAGGTAATGTTCCGGCGTTAATAAACTATAAGGCAATAAAGGTGCTTTTTCCGTGTCGGGATAAGTGCCAAGCGGCGTACAGTTAATGATAATATTGAATTCAAGAAACATTACAGGAGAAATATCGCTGTAGGCAATTGCTCTTAAGGATTCATGTCTTGAAACCAGCAAATATTCAATATTAAGCTTCTTCAATACATATTGTATGGCTGCAGAAGCGCCGCCTGTGCCTAATATCAGCGCCTTTTTGTGATGCGGCTTTAACTGCTTCACAAACGATTTTTCAAAACCAATTATATCAGTATTAAAACCTGTTTTTATTTCACCCCTTATTTTAATGCAATTGCAGGCAGCCATTTCTTTAACAGCATCATTAACGCTGTTTAGATAAGGAATAACAGATTTTTTGTAAGGAATGGTTACGGCCAAACCCTGCAATAAAGGATGATCACGAAAAATGGTTTCAATAGCTGTAACATCGGGAATGGAAAAATTAAGGAACTCGGCATCGCTGATGTTTTCCTTCAAAAACTTTTCTGTAAAATATTTTTGAGAGAAGGAATGCGAAAGCGGGAACCCGATCAGGCCAAATTGCCGCATGGTTTAGTTTTTATTCAAAAACAAATGAAAACTATCACCTCTTAAACCCACCCGCATGGCTTCCAGTGGTATAACTTCTGTGGGGGCAATATTGCCAAGGTTTACGTTGGCGCCCAGCAGTTCGAGAAAATATAACTGCTGCGATTTTTGAGGCGCTTCCCATATAATTTTTTCCGCCGGAATTTGTGTGAGGATTTCCTGAACCAGCCCCTGCCTTACTTCACCGGTGCCGCGGTATAAGCCTACATTGCCGGCTTCCCTTGCTTCTGCAATTACGTAAGCAGAGCCGGCGTCAAGTTCTGCCCGCATCAGTTCAATCCATTTATAAGGCGGAAAAATGTTTGTTTCGTCTTTGGAGCCAACTTCGCTTAACACTGTTCCATGCTTTGCAAGCTTTTCTATATAACCACATTTTTCAGCATGCGGTATGGTAATGGAACCATCGCTTACTTCCATATAAGCAATATCATAATTCTTACACATTTCTATGTAATCATTAAACTGGTTGCGAATGAGAAAGGCTTCAAACAATGTGCCTCCAAAATAAACAGGTATATCAAAAGACTGATAGACTTCTATTTTTTCCCGAAGGTTGGGCGTAACGAAGGCAGTTCCAAAACCAAGCTTTAAAATATCAACATGGGGATGAGCAATACTTAAAAAATTCTTTGCTTCCTCAATACTAAGCCCTTTATCCATCACCATTGTTATTCCACTTGCACGGGGCTTCTGGTTCCTCTCCGGAATTTGAGTAAGATTAAAATTCATGCAAACTTATTTGGGCCGCAAAAATAAGGGATGAGGTATTATTATGAGGTATTATTATGATATGTAAGGAAAAAGCAACTTATTTTTTGCGTTTTGATTTTCTGTAACGTGCCAGCAAATCCACAACAAAAGAATTTTGAAGTATAGATGGATTAAGCTCTACAAAGCTCTTTATAAGCGCCGGCGATTGCTTAAGGCCGGCTTCCAGTTGCACCAATGCTTCCTTTTGTTTGCCGGCCGCAAATAAAACCGCGCTGTATAAGTAGTGGATTAACGGTTTGCCTTCTGTAAGTTTTAATGCTGTAACGCACTGCTGAATAGCTTCTTCAAAATATTCCGATTGATAAAGGCAGGTAATAAGCGCTTTCCAGCCGCGTACATTTTTAGGGCGGCTTCTTACCACCATGCTGAAATAATGCACAGCATCTTTATAGTTTTCAAGCTGCAGCACGCACTGGCCCATGGCCAGGTTATATTCCGGAACATTTTTATGAATACGCAATGCATTTTCAAGATGTACAATGGCCTTATCCCATTTTTTTTCGTTAATGTATGTAAGGGCAATTTTATATTGAAGTTTGCTGTCTCCTGTATTTATATGGCTCGCTTTGCGGTAATTAAACCGCGCCGAGGCAAATTTTCCAAGTTTATGATAGCAGTGCCCGATAGCTTCAAAAATTACATCCTCAGGCCGTGTAATTTCACCCACTTTTTCAAGTACTTCTATCGCATCTTTATACCTGCGCAGCCTTATATAGGCATCGCCCATATTACGATAAGCATAATCAAATTTATCGTTTATGGCAACTGCATATTGGTAAGCATCAATGGCTTTTTCATATAGCTTCAATCCCTGGTAAGCAGAGCCGAGATTGAACCATGCCAGTTCAGAATAGGGGTGATCTTCAATTATTTCCTGGTGCAGTTTTATGCTCTCTTCATTGCGGCCTGTAAAATCTGTCCAGAAACAAATTTTATACAACGCTTCTTCATTGGCCGGTTCCTGCCTGAGTATCAATACAAGACAATCAAACACTTTATCAAAATCCTCGTAATCATCGTATACATCAGCCAGTTCAAATAAAAGGTCAAGGCGGTCATCGCCTTCAAATATTAACAAAGCTTCTTCCAGCAAAGAGGCAGCTTTTTGAGGTAAATCCAGCACCAGGTAAGCATCAGTTTTCAGAATATATATATCTATGTTATCGTGATCGTAAAATTCAGCCTGTTTAAGGGCCTCAAGCGCCGCGCTATAATTATGAATGGCTACCAGCAAATCTGCTTTTCTTACAAAAAGGTCACCGGAGTAGGGGAAATAATCAAGCGCTGTTTCCGTTATTTCAAGCGCTTTATGAAAGCTGTTTTTCTCATTAAAATATTCTATGAGGATTTCGAAGGATTCTTCCTCAAGGAAAGAAGATTTTTTGCCGGCCCGTAAATCTTCATATTGCCTGATCAAATCATCAATTTCATCTGTATTTCCACGGAAAGGACGGTCATGCATAGGCGTGATGTTGCGGAAAATTAAAAAATGATAGTATATTTTCCAATTTCTGTAACAAAAGATTATTATTTACGTTATAGAAAAGTATATTTCGTGTTAAAGTTGTATATTTGCGCCATGAAACAAATCTTATCTCCAAAAAGACTAATGCTGCTGCTTGCTTTTGCTTTCAGCGTACAGGCATTTGCCTCTTTTGTAGATAATAATAAAAGCAGGAAAAAAGGCGATACTACAGACTTAAGCCTTAAAAATTTTACCCGGACCACTTTAAAAAATACTGCTTATCCAAGTTTCAGGCTTTCACAATTCCAATATAAAGGATCTTCAAACCTTTACCAGATAAATTCTTTAAATTCTGTTGAAGGCCAGTCAATGATACGTATGGAGCACGGTAACACCGCTTATGTTTATCCATACAAATACAAGGTGAAAACACCTTTTTTCAAAACGCCTTCCCGTCTTGGCACACATTAATCAGTGTAAAATTCTGTAACCGGTCTTCGGTATATCAAACAGGTGTGTAATTACAGGTTTGAAATCAATTTTCTGTGCTGCGTAAATAATTTTTTAATTATCTCTGCTGGCTGATTCATATTCAAGCACAAGACCAGGTATATTT
>JAEWJV010000429.1 GCA_023386395.1 Bacteroidota bacterium | reverse complement strand
CCACCGTATCCATACCTGCGGTCTTTCAGCTCTTTCGTTTTATAAAGATAGCCCGCCTTGTCAGGCATACGGTAGTCGTAGAAATTATCTTCATACCTGGCCCAGGCAAGATTACCGAAATCATCATGGCTATATTGCACAGTACCTCTTGTAAGATTGTTCACCATGCTTTGCAGGCGGTCGTTCACATTCCATGAATAGCTGCGATGCCGCACTACCCTTGAACCATTTCTCACTTTTTGTTCAAGGGGATGACCAGCCCTGTCATAATCAAATGAAGAAATAATATTGCCCGGAAGCAACCGCTCTGTTTCAAAGCCAAGCGCATTGTATTTGAATTGCGCTTCCCAGCTTTCACCGGCTGCATTGTTTGCAGCCACACTGCTTACAAAACCTGCTTTATTCCTTTCCAGTTTTATAGAAGCGCATAAAGAACTTTTAACTTCAGCACGCCTGCCCAGTTTATCATATACACTTTCAACAAAATATTCATCCTGGTTATCTTTTATAACCCTGCCTAATGCATCGCGTTCAATTATAACGCTGCTGTTTTCATTTGCAGCTTCAATCAACTGGCCATTTTTATTATAACCATATATTTCCCAATTGCCATCGCTGTATTCGGCACGGGTAAGGCGGCCTGCAAAATCATATTCATATTCTGTGAACCTGTCTCCGGGCCTGTTAACACGGATAACCTTACCTGCCCTGTCGCGAACATAATCGCGGACTATGCCATCAAAACCAATCTCCCGCTCAATTTTTCCCCTTGCATCATATTTAAAACGATAAACTTCATTCTGCTCATTCAGCAGTGAAACCAAACGGTCTTCCGTATTGTAGTTGAATTGTATCCTTGTTCCGTTTTCTTCTCTTGACTGCAAACTGCCCAACGGCGTATATTCAAATTTTACGCGGTGATGCGCATCTTCAGCATACAGCACTTCATCATAAGCATTGTATTGCAACTGGATTTTATTACCATCATATTTTTTAATTCTTACCACACGATCCAAAACATCATATACAAAATCTTCAGCTTGTTTTTCAGGGTTTACCGTTTTAACGCATCTTCCCCACGCATCATATTCCCAGCCTGCTTCAACATTATCAGGCAAGATCATTTTAACGAGATTATGATCATCATCATATTGCAACTGCGTTTGTAATCCTTTATTGTTTGTGATTGTTTTTATTAAACCTTCTGCATTATATTCATAAGCTGTAACAGCGCTATCCGGTGCAACAACTGCTTTCAATAAACCATCTTTATTTACATATACAGTTGATTTACCTTCTGCATCTGTTATCATTTTCAGCTTGCCGTTATCATCATACAAATAATTGATGGCTGCGCCATCAGGTTTTTGCACAGCAATCATATTACCGCGGTCATCATACACATAACCGGTTATGTTGCCTTCTTCATCAATATCGCAGTAAGGTTCCATATATTCCGTGTATTGATGAAATACCGAGTTACCCAACGCATCTGTTTCCTGCACGCATAAATCATTATCGTCGTAGTAATAAGTTTTTTGTTCACCCAAGGAGTTTGTTACCACATTAAAGCCCTTATGATATTCAATACGCCCCTCCAGTATGCCGCCGTCGCCCCAGGTGTGCACACATTTTGCACCTGTTTTTAAACCATCATATTTCCAGTAAAAAGTTTGGCCGTTCCTATCGGTTTTTTCAACCATTAAATGATTTTGGTAAACGATTGAAGTGGTTTGCTCTTTTGCATCGGTTATGCCAATAAGGTCACCAACTTCGTTGTAACCATATTCAACCATCGTTCTTTTAGAACCTTTATGCTGTGCAGTAACTTTTGTAATACGGTTGAAATTATCCAGTTCAAGTAAAATTTCACGGCCGGCAGTATCTATAATTTTATTAAGTATATAATTGGTGTCATAATGAAATCTTATTGAAAGGCCTGCTACGTTTGATATGGTTGAAAGTTTATAAGTATTATGCTGTGTTTTTTTGAAAGTATGCAGCAACTGGGTTTTATGATTGAAAAGTTCATACGTATTCCGGCCTTTGCATGTAAGTGTAAGCTTCTCAAACCGGTGATAAAAACTTTCATGTTCTGCAACGATCAAAGGAAAACCTGCCGCTCTTCCATCGGGCAGTATAATACCGATGGCATTATCATCCTGAAATATTTGTAAGGTTTGATCGTAGTTTAAATGTGTGCCATGCCCAAGTAAGCCCACATAGTCTGAATCTGAATACCAGCGCCTGCTCCATTTAACGGGTATAGGACCAGGTATTTCAAAATCAATGCCTTCATATAACACACTTCCGTTGATAAGATTAACTGGTTCAAAACCGTGTTTACATAAGAATTCGCCTAAGCTTTGTGTGCACTTGAATTTTTTAAGTACGCCATGATTCAAAGCGATTAAAGCTTTTTTAATAAGTGCGCCACCAACTTTCATCAACGCACTAAAACCATACGACATTACAAGCGCCATTATCATGCCCATTAAATCGGGAACATACGGCCCGCCAACAATTACAGGCTTGCCGCCGGGTATAGGAATGGTGGCAGAAGTTGGTGCGTATAAAGACGGAACCGGCTTGAATTTTTTGCCGGCTGAAAGCGAAAGCGGAATGCCGATATCGTTACAGGTCATTAGCATAAAACCGCCTGCGCTGAAATAAGAGCCTTCTGCCTTTACACGCGGGCTTCCAAAGAAATTTTTTGCATCATGGCCAATCATGGGCGCCATGGCAAACGGCCCGCCCATGGGTATATGCGCCTTTGTGCCAAGCATGCCGCTGGTGCCTGAATTGCCTCTCGGGATTGAATTTACATTTACCGTTGCACCTATCTTCGGTATCCAGTCCATCGGGTCGAATACCAGGCCAATAAAAGGATGCGGGACAGGTACCGGCGCACCTAATATCACTATCATGTGCACGTCAATTCCTATAACCGGTAATAAATGTTTATTCGCGGGCAGCATAATTCATAATATCTATTGTACAACAAATGATTCGCGCATTTTTAACGATGATGCGCCAGGCTTTTTAACTTGCTCTCTCCAGTCGTCGCCATAAATTGTTTTAAACTCGTTATCGGTTTGTTTGGCTTCTTCCCATTGCTGGTTATCTTCCAGCCATTTTGCATAATCATAAGCTATAACAGCAAAACTGCTGTTCTCCAATTCTTCTTTCTGCATAAAATTTTTAATGGAATAAGCTTTCTTTAATAGCTCCTTATAACGAAGCGGCTCATTTTTTTTGCTGAGATTATATGCCTGCCAGTAAGGCGTTAGTGCCATTGCCGCCAGTTTATACTCCATCGCAATATCTCCTTGCTTTTCATAAGCGGTTATAGCCTCTTTCATTTTTTTCTGAACCTGTTTGCTGGCGCCTGTATATCCGTAAAACTGTATGATGAGTGGCCTGCAGGTTGCTGCTTCTGTTTGTAAGCCCTGCTTTGCAATGGTTAAACCTGAAGATAATAATGCATCAATTTTATCATGCACTTTAAAATTAAACAGCATGCCAGCATAAATGATATGCGCAGTGGCAAACAAGCTTTTCATACCGCTTCTTTGTGTTACAGTTAAACCTTTTTCACCCCATTTATTTAGTTGTGTTATATCCTTATGCTGAACGGCCTTGCCCATCTCCAGCATGCATTCCCTGAGCTGTATTTCGGGCGAATTAGGATCGCCCATTTTGGTTATTTTACTGATGGCTCCATCAAGATCGAGATTGATGTGCAATGATTTGGTTACATCGGGGAATCTTGTAAACACACTGTCAAAATAATATTCGCCAATATGATCAAAAAGCATAAAGGTTATGC
>JAEWJV010000098.1 GCA_023386395.1 Bacteroidota bacterium | reverse complement strand
TTGCGCCATATAAATATACCCTGGAAAATACAGGCGCCTTATTGCGCGAAGCGCAATCAGCCTGCTCAAATTATCACAACACCGGTATGGTGGTTATAAATGACCTGGTAGATGATGTAAATAACGTGCATCCTTCCAACAAACATGATGTTGGCTTACGCCTTGCAAACTGGGCGCTGGGAGATCATTATCACATACCAGACATCGTGTATAAAACTCCTGTTATTTCCAAGATGATGATTAAAAAGAATAAAATTATTATTACAATTGATAATGCACAAAACGGATTGCAGGTGAAGGGCGCTAAACCATTAGAATTATATATTGCAGGTAACGATAATATTTTTTATCCGGCAGAAGCTATAATAAAAAATAATATAATTGAAGTGGAGAGTACACGTGTTGCCAATCCTGTTGCCGTACATTATTGTTTTTCAGATACAGCAATCGGAAATATTTTTAATAAAGAAGGACTTCCATTGGCGCCGTTTCGAACAGATACCGAATGAAAGTGTTTATCAGTAGTGTTGTTTTGTTTCAACCTGCACAATTAATTGCTATTATAGTTAGGATGAGTTAAGAAAATGCTTCCAATATTTGGCCTCAAGTCTAACCAATAATGAAATTGTTTCCATAATATCTTTTTAATTTTAAAATACACTTACCATTACTTCAACAAAGTTTAGGAATTTATACTTGCGCTATTTCCTGGCAAGCGCTTGTTCACCAAATTCTTTTAATTTTTTCGCATCCACATATCCAATCTCTTTCAGAGATCAGTTTACCTTCCGGCGTAAAGAACAGCAGCGACGGATATGCAGTAACGTGCCATTTCTGCTAGCGTTAAGCCTTCATCTTTTTCCATGTCAATCGTGTAATTGATGAAGTTACCGTTAAAATACAACGCTGTTTTCTCATCTTTAAAAGTAAAATTCTTAAGCTGGCGGCATGGCCCGCACCAGGTAGTAAAAGCATCCACAAAAATGTATTTACCGTTTTTCCTGGCCTGTGCTGCTATATCTTTCCATTTCCCATCCGTAAACATTATTTCCTTTGCAGAAAGCATGGCACGTTGCCCCATTTTAGGTTGGGCAATTACTGCACTTGTTATTATCGCCACTAAGCTAAACAGTGATAATATTTTGCCGTTGTATGCTTTAAACATAACGTCTTTAATTAAGATCTTTTTTCAGGCTGGCGGCAACGGTTTTTAAAAGTTGGGGATTTAACCGCTGCGTGAAATCAGGATTGATATATTCAAAATGTATGGTGCCCGTTTTATCCAGGATGAATACAGATGGCACGGGAAGTAAAAGATCGCTGTCTTTTCCGCCTGTGGTTTTGGGTAACATTTCCCAATATCCTTTAGGAGCTTTATATGCAACCCCTAATTTTTTGGACAGGCTAAGATCCGCATCTGAAAGTAATGTATAACTCAACTTTTCTTTCGTTGCTGACTGCATTAAGCCTTCAGGGACATCTGTGCTGATAGCAATAAGCCGGTATCCCAGACCTTCCAATTCAGGGGCTGCCTGTTGCAGCCCGGATAGTTGTTTGGAACAATAAGGACACCAGCCACCACGGTAAATAATTAAAATAGTTGGTTTCTCCGCTACTGCTTTATTCAGGTCAAAACTTTTTCCCGCAGCATCTGTGAGCATTACCATTGGAATTTTCTCGCCATTAAGTAACGGGCTGATGTCTTCCGGTTTTTGCGGAATAGTGGAAGATATTTGGCTGACCTCCATGGTAGCGGTTTCCATAGATTGCACTGTTTGCTGACCACTAACCATTTGTATTGAACTTGCGAACAACAGAGCCATCGTAACGAATTTCAACGATAATTTAATTGTTGTTTTCATTTTATTTGATTGATTATTTTATTGTTCAAACGTTTTACACGATGCTTTAAAAATTTAATCAAGGACTTTTGTCAAAGAAAACTCAATAGGCACTTTGGTAACTGCGTGCAGCATATTGCTGATGGTTCTGTCACCAATAAGAATGATAATATCCATCAGGTTTTCCTTAGTATAACCCGCTTCAAAAAAAGCATCAAGCAACGCAGGATTTTCTATATGCCTGTTTTCAGAAAGTTCCCTTGTTAATTTTACCAATGTATCCAGTTTGATATCAAACGGCGCATTGCCTGATCTTATCCTGATAGTTTCTTCTTCTGTAAAGCCGGATTGTTTGGCAATCATGGTATGTGCACTCAGGCAATACATACAATTATTTATCTCGCTTACCACCAGGTTTATGGCCTCAGTTTCTTTCACGGTTAAAGAATTTGGGCTTATTTCAAGCTTGAAGTATGCATCAAGCGCATTTTCAGAATAAGCAAGTGTTGAATACAAATTAGGAACTGCACCAAATACACGTTTGATCTCATCAAATACCTGTTGGTTTTTTGCCGAAACATTTTCTTTTTTCAGAACTTCAAATACGTTAATCATTTTATACCTGTTTTAAATTTAGAGAGTGTACTGCTTCTCGTTTTAACGATCTAAATCTTTCAAAAAAAATCTATATCACAAAAATAGATGAGGCAATAACCCTTGCAGATATCTCAACTTCCCGTTCTGTTGTCGGAACTTCCCTATAAATTGTTGAATGGATTTTCTGCTTTGTAAAGCAGCTATCCAGCAGCCGCTGATAGATACTTTTTTCCCTCCGGCATAGCAATTTGTTTTAATTATACATTGACATCCGCAGTATATTGTTTGGTAACTATTGAACACCTCGTTTAAGTGGGTATACTGGCTGGATTACCCGGTTTATCATTGCAAAGGAATAAACCCCTTCCTGCACTTCAGTTGCTGGCCACAAGACACAGCAATAGTTCGGAATAACAACTGAACAGGCAAAAGGCATGATTACATGAATGACCTTACACATGCTGATGCTATATGCGACAGGTTGAATTAAATGAACAGAATCACTATTAAGATAGGAGCTGCATCTGCTTGTTTACCCGCATATTTCAATCCGAAGTACAAAACAAGACGCCAATGATAAAATTGTAAAAAAAATATCCCGGCATACATACAAACGATTTTGTATGTATGTCTTTATAAATAAATTTTAGCTTAACCACGATTCTAATTCAGATTAAATAATCGTTGAACGTTAATTATTTAGAAATACCCTCCTTTATCAGTTATGTCATGCACCGACTGCCCCTCTCTTACCCATGAAAAGATTTTCTTTTCATTCTCATGAATTTCTTCTGCTCTCAGCAAAACCTCATAGGCAATATTTCCAGGCACAACTAATACGCCATCAATATCGCCCAGGATAATATCACCAGGCTTTATAGTTACATCTGCAATTTGTAATGTTACCTGGTAGTGTGTAATAAGACAGCGGCCCAGGCTGCCATTCGAAATTCTGTATTTATAAAACACAGGAAACTCCGCTTCAAGTATCTGGTGGGTATCGCGTATGCCGCCATCAATGCAGGCTGCCTTTACTTTTTTTGCTTTAGCTGTAGCTGTCATTACACCGCCCCATAAAGTGGCTTTGCTATCGTTCGTCGTATCCCAAACAACAAAAGCATCTTCGTGCATTTCATCCAGCATCTGCACCCTGAATTCCATTTCACCACTTATAACAGCATTAGGTGCGCTCTTTACGGTAAATGCTATGCCGGCAACAGTTCTGTATTCTCTTAATGGAACAATATAACCCGGCAGCGCCTGGTTAAGCAAGCAGAATTCTCTCAACACATCATTTACTGCTCCTGTATATAACTTTTCAAAGCGGTTGAGCAATTCTTTTTCCGGTATAGGAAATGGTTTTGATGATTTGTTCTCTCTTAATTCTATCAGTTTTTCGAGGTTCATCATGCCCACCTCTTTTTTCAATTGTTCTGCGCTCATATATATGCAGTTTAAAGTTGTTCTAAAAAATATTTATTTAATTAAGAATGTATTCTTTTGCCTGTTTTCTGCCTGATTGATCGGTCCATGTAATCAGGTATTTTCCTTTAAAACCCCGGAATGAAATTTTACCGGAAGCATCTGCTTTTATATCCAGGTTTGTTTTCCAGTCATGATTGATAAGATTATTTAAAGCATAATAAGAAGGCTTGGGCGTCATATCTCTGTTGAAAAGGCCAGATACAGAAGGTTCCCCTGGTGCACCGCAATCATCTACAATATTCCACCAGGTTATGCCCATCATTGGTTTAATACTGAACCATAAACGATAGAGATTTTGCGCAATGATGGCCTGGATTTTTAAACCTCTTTCATCCTTATCGGGAGAAGTGATGGTGATCTCGCTTAAATGAATAGGAATACCGGCTTTGGATATACGGTTCATTGTTTCCCAAACCTGCTTAGGAGTTTGTATCTCTTTGCCTGCGGCAATATCAAGGCATTGTTGCGGATTAAATAAGTGCATTTGTGAACCCATGATATCAATGCGGGCGCCCCTTGCAGTAAGGTCTTTTACCTGGTTAACATAAGCCTGCCCCATATTATATTCATTAATATTCAGCTTCACATTAGCAGGGAAATTTGCCTGTGCTGTTCTGAAGCCCTGGTAAGTATAATCGCCGGGCATAATTCCGTACCCGCTTTTGCATAAAGCATCGCCGGGTATCATATAGCCTTTCTCAAAATCGGTGGCGCTTTCGTTCACGACGTCCCAGCTATTTAAACGGTCGCCATAGTAAGCGGCTATTTCTTCTATGCGCTTATCAAAAATGGATTGATATTTTTTGGCGAGATCGGGAAACATTGCTGCAAGCTGTGCAGGCGTCATCTTTTTATAGGCATCTTTAAATGAATCATTGCTTTGATTATTTTCCGATGCGTGGGATTTCATCAGGCTATCGAGTTTGTTGCGCTCTGCCGGCGTCATTAATTCCTTTTCAATCCATTCAGGATGTTGCCAGCGCCTGTTACCCCAAACCAATGTATGCCCCTGCAGACGTATATGTTTGCTTTCGCAAAATGCTACCACAGGATCTGTTGCCGGGCGGCGCCAATGCGGTTGTTCTTTCGGGTTTTGTACTTTATTCCAGTATTCTTCCGTGTCCCAATATTCTTCTCTGAAACGGGGGCGATTGGGCTGCATTTCAAAAACTTTCCAGTAAAAAGCTATTGTTGCGGAATTGAATAATGTCCCAAAAAGGTCTTTATACCTGTCATTATATTCTTTTTTGCCAAGCTGGTTGAAATTAAAAATATTAGCTCCGAAAACAAAAGCATGCGTTAGCTGCTTCACTTTTACGTCTGAGCCCGGTGCTGCATCTGTTAATGTTACAACAGCATCGGCTTTGCGGTTTGCATCTATGTCCCTGTCTATTGTATGTTGAATAGAATCATTCCATATTTTCCAGTAAGCATCGCTCATAATATGCTCTTTATCTTCTGCCGCTGCTTTCGGAAAAGACATCTGAGCATTTATTCCGCAAGTATAAAATAAACTGAATAACAGAATCGTAATGTAACGCATGAACAAAATCCTTTTTGCTGCGATTCTTTCTTTGTTTGTAACCATAAATTTTAATTATTAACTATTTTACCAACCAGTATTTCGCTTGTATCAATCTTATCTTTTTTAAAGAAAAATATGATGGAAATAAATATTAAAATGCTTCCTATGAAATAACTCACCCATAACCATGACAGGCCTGTTGATAAACCAAGTGATGGTTTTAATTCACCCAGCAAATAGGGCGAAAAGGCACCGGTTAAAAATGCAAACATCAACATTAAGCCTGCCGCGGAAGAACGGATAGCAGGCGCAACTACTTCAAACAAAGAAGCAAAAATGTTAGAGTCGTATATACCGCGGAAAATGCCAAACAGAAACAGAGCTGTATATGTGCCAACTTCTGTATTGGAAGCACCCATCCAGTATATAAACGGTGCGCCGGCCAGCAGCCCGATAGCTTGTACCGTAAGCCGTCTTACAGGATTTTTTAAAGCGGCTTTATCGGTAACAACACCGCCCATGATTACGCCGATAAATGCACCCACATGATGATAAAACATGGATGAAAAACCCGCCTGGCTAAGTGATAATCTAAATTTTTCTACCAGCAAAGAAGGCATCCAGGTGAGGTAGGCCACATTCACGAAAACCATGCATGCAAATGCCATGGTTAATAATACTGCTGTGGGCTTTCTTGCAACTGTTTTTGCTGTTTGTAAAACGCTAACCTTTTTTACCAGTTGTTGTGGTAAATCCTTCTTCAACCTGAAAAGAATAACGGTTGCGATAATAACACCCAATCCTCCAAAAACATAGAATGATTTTCTCCATCCGTAATGTTGGGCTATATAACCTGCAATTAAACCGCTGAGAATAATGCCGAAATACACAGCACTCTGATGAATCGCCAGCGCAAGGGATCTTTTTTTCTTATGTTCCTCACTGATTAGCGCATTGGCAGCGGGAGCATAAAATGCTTCACCGCCGCCTGTCGCTATCCCTCTTAACAAAATAAATTGAATTAATGTTGAGCTGATGCCTGTTAATACAGTAGCTATGCTCCAGAAACAAAGGCTTGTAGCTATTATACTTTTACGACTGAATTTATCTCCAAAAAAACCGGCAACCGGTACGAGCAATCCATAAGTCCAAACCAGTGATGAGGCTATCAAACCTGCGTGTGCATCCGTAATATGCAGGTCTTCTTTTATAAGCGGTAATACAACGCTGAATATTTGCCTGTCTGCCTGGTTAAGAAAGAAGGCAATCCAAAGCAAAGCCAGCAACTCCCATTTATATTTTGAAGAAACCTTAGCTATAGCTGCCACAGTTGCAGGCTGTGTTGTATATGTATCCTGTAAGCTCATTTCTTTTAATATAATTTGATTGATACCGGCTTTGCATTCCATGCACTTAATTCAAGCACTGCGTTTTGTTTCTTATCACGCCACAGAACAGTCATTATAATTTCTTTGGTTTCACCTGGCTGAAGCCACATATAATTATCTGATGCATAAAAAGCACGCTTAACACCGGTTATATCTGACTTCACCATAAAGGCCGGCATCTTTCCTGTATTGGTTATGGCAAACCTTAATTGAGATTGAGTATCGTTTATTACACTACTGTCTTCAAACTTTACAGCAAGTGATGTGTGGGTTTTATGCACCGTTGGTTTAAGCCAGGGGCCTTTATCCAATGTTATCCACGAAATGGGTTCGCTGATGTATTTATCATAGAATGCTTTATCCTGCATTTTAATTAACGACCGCGGATAATAATAACCCGATGAAATCAATTTACCGGAAGCATCTTTTAATTGCACCAATATCAAAACAAACCTGTCTTTATATGTTTCCGGGATTTTGAAATTTCCCAATGCAGCGGCCGTAACAGCCGTTTCATCAGGAAGGGAAACGTTCTGTTCATTCGAATATAGTTTCCTGAATGCATCATCATAAACTGTTACAGATGCGGTATAGGATTCGCCCGGCAGTGATGAAACGCTGCTGATCTTTGCATTCAACTCAATTGTTTCACCAGGCGCCCATAAAAGCCTTGGAATATCTACCGCTATATGTATAGGCTCATACGTTCTTTTTAAGAAATAGTAAGGCGCGCCGGCCTGTCCAAACCAATCCATCATTTGTATGGCAATTACCGGCCAGTGACGTTTGAACACCCAGGGCATTAACCCCGTTGTTACGGGATAGTTGTCCTGCACTTTTTCTGATAAAACCTGGTAGAATTCACCTGCGCCTATTTGAGTGGCTTCAGTAACAGACTCGATGGAAGGATCATTCATATTATCTATGTGGGAAGCACGGCTTAACATACGCGGTACACGGCCCGGCCCGTATTCTGTAAAATGATGAATGAAGTCAGGATGGGTTTTGCGGAATGAAGTATCCCACATTTTACCCAGGTCAAAAAATTCTTTATTATTTACAACTTCATTAAACAGGTTTGCTTCAGGCATACTGTGCATGCCCGTTTCGGAAATATAGGCTTCATGTCCATAGCTGCGGCTATACCAGGTGGGGTCCATATCAGGGTAAACATGAATGCTGCCACCATCAGGAGAAGTGCGTACAAATAACCTGCTGTTATCAAAGGTGCGAAGATTTCTTTCAATAATACCGATTGATGCAGCATTGCCGTAAGAATACGGATTGAATTCGTTGCCGCCGCACCATACAACGAGCGATGGATTATTACGCAACCTGCATATATTTTGCACTACCTGGCTTTCCCAGATATCCTGCGGATAATCCGGCGTATCCTGGTTACCAATTGGAAAATCCTGCCAAACCATTATGCCGAGTTCGTTGCAGATTTTGTAAAGTGTATTGGTTTCCAATAAACCGCCGCCCCATATTCTTATTAATTGTACGCCCATTGCTTTGGCCGCCGAAAGCGTCCACCGATAACGGCTTTCCGAAGTTTCGAGCAAAATATCCTGCGGCGTAAAATTCATACCCTTAACGAAAATCTTTTTGCCGTTAATAATGAATTGCCAGTTCTCAAAATTGTCCTGCGTTTTAGGGCCTGCGCTTCTTACTCTTTCAATAGTTCTTATGCCATATTCAAATTCAATATCATCAATAATTTCATTGTTTTTCTTTAATGAAATTTTTACGTCATAAAGGTTGGGGTCGCCAAGGCCATTAGGATTCCATAATAACGGGTTTGTTATTTCAAGGCTGTCGTCAATCCAATTTCTTCCTTCAAAAGCTTTTACCGGTATTTCTTTGGAAAATTTTTTCTGTCCTTTATCAAAAAAATCTACCATTAAACTAAGCTGGTTTGTATCGGGAATAAATGTGTAACCTTTTTCATTGGGATGCCTTGTTTGAGTATTTCCCCACGGATGTAATTGTTGTTGTAAAGAATTGACATTTACAAACAATTCTGTAGACAGGAGCAGCAATGCTTTTTTATCATTTACTTTTTCAGTAATGATGAACGGTCTTTCCAAATGTGTTTTAGGTACGATTTCCATACGCACGCCCTGCCACATACCCAGAGAAAAAAATGCTTCGCCGCCGCTGCCGCCGGAGAAAAGCCAGGGCTTAATGATGCGGCCACTTTTTCTCGGATTATAACCTTTGCGTTTGGAATAATCTATTTCGCCCGTACTCGTTACAGGAAGCAGTTCCAAATCAGTTGGCTTATTGCCCCAATCACCTGCACGCAATTCAACGATAATTTTATTGGCGCTTCCGTATTTAAGCAACCGGCTTACTTCAATATTTGGTCCGCCAAACATGCCTTCGTGTAAACCGAGCAAAGTATCGTTCAGCCATACTTTTGAAAAATAATCAAGGCCATCAAAACATAAAAAAACATAGTTGTCTTTTGCATTGGCAGGTATGTCGAACGTTTTTATATAATACCAGGCCTTTTCATCCGTCCAGCTATATAATTTGGAATTGAGGTTATAGTAAGGATGTGGCAGCTTGCCCGCCTCGTATAACGACCAATGCACTGAATTTGGGATGGTGGTTTGAAAAGGATCTTTGCGCTGTTGTAATGCTGAAAGTGTTGCAACAGGGGTATCGAGGTACGATAATTCCCAGTTACCATTCAGGTTAATATGCTGCGCATTATTTCTTGGCGTGATGTACCAGGGTTGCCAGAGATTTTGCGCATTCAATGAAGTATCTTTTGCCAGCAGCGCTAAAAGAAATACTGCTGCGAATAATTTTATTAAAGAAGATTTTCGCTTATTCATCTTAATTCCGTTTAGTTTAATCGTCTTAAAAACTTATAATGCGCCTGTTAAACAAATCATCTGTGATTTTTCGGCATGCTTAAAAACATTTTGCATTTCAATTGTCCGGCCATTTGCTGTATAAATAATGTTTATGTATTGCTGTTATATTTTTCCGGCTTTACAAAACCATGTTTCAGCAACCACCCACCATCGATAGTAATTGTAACGCCCGTCATATAAGTGCTGAAAGCGATAAGACTGCACAACACGGATGCTATTTCCTCAGGTTGGCCAAACCTTCCCATGGGTATATTTTCATTTACAGTTTTCAACCTTTCTTCATCTTGCCATACGGCCTCATTTATGCCGGTATGAATGGCGCCCGGCGCTATTGTATTCACGGTAATATTATGAGGTGCCAGTTCAAGTGCTATGCCTTTCATCAATGTTTCTACTGCGCCTTTTGTAGCGCCGTATAAACTAAAGCCAACACCCGGCTGAAGTCCGTTGATGGAAGTAATGGTATAAATACTCCCGGCCTTTTTATTGGCTACCATTTTAGCGGCAATTGTTTTTGTAAGCCACAATGTTCCTTTGAAATTTATGTTGAGGAAATGATCAACATCTTCAACAGTGGTATCTAAGAAATGTTTCCTGTACGATACACCAGCATTGTTAACAAGCACATCTATTCCATTCAATAATTCCCAGGCCTTTTCTCCTAATGCAATTGCTTCTTCCTGTTTGGATAAATCAGCTTGAACAATATAGGCAACACCGGTTGAGCGGTTAATAC
>JAEWJV010000075.1 GCA_023386395.1 Bacteroidota bacterium | reverse complement strand
TTTATCAAGAGGCCCGCGGTTCCGTTTACCTGCTGAATTAATACGGGATATGGTTTTGTCGAGCAGCGGGCTATTGGTTAGAACCATTGGCGGGCCAAGCGTTAAACCTTACCAGCCAAAAGGCCTTTGGGAACAGGCCACTTCAGGACGTGGCGCACTGGCAACCTACAAACAGGATCACGGAGATTCATTATACAGGCGCGGCATATACACATTTATCAAGCTTACAGTGCCACCGCCGTCGATGGTAATTTTTGATGCGAGCAACCGCGACCAGTGTGAAGTAAAAAGATTAAAAACAAATACGCCGCTGCAGGCTTTGATCATGTTAAACGATCCAACAGTGCTGGAAGCCAGCCGCGTATTATCGCAAAAATTAATGGAAGAAAAGAAAAATAAAGATTATAATTTAACGAAAGCTTTCAGGCTGGTCATTTGCCGCAAACCGGATGATAAGGAAATGAAGATCCTGAAAAGTTTTTATGATGAACAATTGCAGTCATTCAAACAAAACAAATTAAGTGCGGATACAACATTAATGCAGGGTGAATATGTACAGGATGATAAAGCAGATAAGAATGCAACCGCAGCATTGATGAAGACGATTGAGATGATGTATAATATGGATGAGGCCATAACGAAATAGCGGCCCTTCCCAAAGGAAGGGCAAAAAGGCAACAGCATTATAAAAAGTAAACATTTTTAATTATAAACGCTCCAAAAGTCTTCCCTTTGGGAAGATTTAGATGGGCTGGTTTTAAGAGAGGCCGCCATTATGGAAAAAGAAATTCTTGAACGCAGGTTAAACATGAACCGCCGCCGCTTTTTATCAAGGTTAAGCCTTGGTATTGGCAGCGTGGCATTAGGTTCATTGCTTATTCCTGACCTGTTCAGCAAAAACGATGAAGAGGCCGCCATTACCGGTCTTGCACAATTTGCCCCAAAAGCAAAGCGCATCATCTATCTTTTTCAAAATGGCGCCCCATCGCAGCTTGATTTGTTTGATTACAAACCGCTGCTTCAAAAAATGCACGGCGAAGATTTGCCCGCCAGCATACGCATGGGCCAGCGCTTAACAGGTATGACAGCAGATCAGAAAAAATTTCCGCTGGCCGGCACGTATTTTCAATTCAATCAATATGGCCAGGCAAAGGCATGGATAAGCGAACTGTTGCCTTATACTGCGAACGTTGTGGATGATCTCTGCATCGTAAAAAGTTTATACACCGAAGCCATTAATCATGACCCGGCATTAACATTCTTTCAAACCGGCGCGCAGGTAGGCAACAGGCCAAGCATGGGTGCCTGGCTGAGTTATGGCCTCGGTAGTGAAAACAAAAACCTGCCTGCATTCTGCGTGTTGTTGTCAAAAGGAAAAGGTAACGGGCAGGGCGTATATTCTAAATTGTGGTCAAATGGGTTCTTAGACTCCATTCACCAGGGTGTTCAGTTCAGCAGCGGAGATAGCCCGGTGTTGTATCTCAATAACCCTGACGGCATGAATAAAAAAGACCGCAGGCTTATGCTGGATAACCTTGCCGAATTAAACGAATCTTCTTACAAAGAATTTGGTGACCCCGAAATTAATACCCGCATACAGCAATATGAAATGGCTTACCGTATGCAAACCGCCGTTCCTGAAATTACCGATATGAGCAAGGAACCGGAAAGCATTATTAAATTATACGGCCCCGATTGCCTGGTGCCCGGCACATTTGCCGCTAACTGTTTGCTGGCAAGAAAGCTAAGCGAAAATGGTGTGCGTTTTGTGCAGTTGTATCACCAGGGATGGGATGCACATGGCAATCTTCCGAATGAAATTAAAGGCCAGTGTAAAGATGTTGATCAATCAAGCGCTGCATTGATAACAGATTTAAAACAACGCGGTTTATTAGATGAAACCTTAGTGATTTGGGGCGGCGAATTTGGCCGCACTAATTATTGCCAGGGATTGCTGACAAAAGACAATTATGGCCGAGATCATCACCCGCGCTGCTTTACGGTTTGGATGGCGGGCGGCGGCATAAAACCGGGCGTGTATGGCGAAACGGATGATTTTGGTTATAACATCGCGCAGAACCCGGTGCATGTGCATGATTTTCATGCCACCATTTTAGCGCTGATGGGCATTGACCATGAGAAACTAACCTTCCGGCATTTGGGCAGAAGATACCGGCTAACTGATGTGGCCGGAACAGTAGTAAAGGATATTATGGCATAATGAAATTTGTGCGCTTATCGTTAATAAGAAAAAGTTTTTCATAAAATAATCGATTGCAATATGAACCGAAGAAAATTTGTACAACATACATCATTGACTGCCGGAAGCCTGCTGATTATGCGCGACCTGTTTGCAAAAAATAAAGAGAAGGTATATGGCTATAACAATATGTTGTATACACTTGATACAAAATGGAGCCAGGCCGATGCATCTAAATACCCTGTGAATGACTGTCATGAAATGGTGCAGGATAAACAAGGCCGTATCATTCTGCTGACAAATGAAACCAAAAACAATATTTTAATCTACGATACAAAAGGCAAGCTGCTGGATGTATGGGGCCATGAATTTCCAGGTGGCCATGGATTAACACTTCATAACGAAAATGGTACTGAATATTTATACATTACCGATACTGTAAAGCACCAGGTATATAAGGCTACGATGGATGGCAAAATTTTGTTGACGATTGATACTCCGATGGATGCCAATGGCATTTATAAAAAGCAAGAGGAATTTGTGCCAACAGAAACCATTATTGATAGCAACGGTGATATTTTTATTGCCGATGGTTATGGCGCACAATATGTGCTGCAATATGATCAGCAGGGCAAGCTGAAAAATTATTTCGGCGGCCGCGGTGATGGCGATGAGCATCTGGATAACGCACATGGTATTTGTTTCGATACAAGAATTGATGACAATATGCTGTTGGTAACCGACAGAACACGCAACTGCTTTAAACGTTTTAGCAAAGATGGCAAACTGCTTGAAGTAATTAAACTGCCCGGTGCCTGTGTTTGCAGGCCGGTAATCCAAGGTGACCATTTATATGCAGCCGTACTGCGTTCGCCGGATATGAATAAAGAAGGCTCCGGCTTTGTAACCATCCTTGATAAAAATAATAAAGTCATAAGCAATATTGGCGGCAGTGAACCAACCTATATTGACGATGTGTTACAACCAATGAACCAGACCGATAAAATATTTGTGCATCCGCACGATGTGTGTGTTGACAGGGACCATAATTTATATGTAGCGCAATGGGCTTCCGGCAAAGTGTATCCGTATAAGTTAAAGAGGGTGTGAAGCAAGCTCCCCACCCCGCCGCGACGGGTAGTTTTTAAGCGCATAAAAAATCAAACTTGCCTACTAATATTACTTCATAAATAAATTTTCTTCCCAACGCAATAAAAGTTATGTCTTTTAGGGTTGGGTTTACATAACTCCTTTAGGGTTGGGGCATGAAAAATATACTCGCCACTTTACTGATACCATTAAATTCTTTATTGCTTCTCTTTTTAATTTTTGATGATAAGCTTATTGTGCCGTTATGGTTGCAGGTGGCAGGCAGGCTGCATCCGGTAATACTACATTTTCCAATTGTATTAGTACTTATATATTTTGTCATCGCCTTAATAATACCAAGGAAAACAAAAGCAGAACCATGGTTCATTGATCTCAGCGGATGGCTCTTGCTCAGCGCTGCCTTTATGGCTGTGATAACGGCGCTGGCCGGATTGTTATTATCCCGTGAAGCGGGTTATGATGCAGATAACATTGCGCTGCATAAATACACAGGATCCGTAACCTCTTTTCTGCTTATGTCAATTTATTTTTTACGTAATTTTTTTAAAGCAACTCCTGCATTATTAAATATTCCGGTAGCAGGCACAGCAGCACTTATTATCTGGGCTGGTCATCTCGGCGCCAATATTACACACGGCGACAATTTTGTATTAGCGCCCGTAACGCCAGCGCATACAAAGCCACAGGTAAACCTGGAAGATGCTTTTGTGTATGCCGACTTGGTAGAGCCTATTCTTGAAGATAAATGCCTGGGCTGCCATAACAGTAAAAAAGCCAAAGGCGAACTGGTAATGGAGACAAAAGATTTGCTATTGAAGGGCGGCAAAAATGGTAAGCTCTGGGACACCGCGAAAGCTGATCTTGGTTTGCTGATGCAGCGTATTCATTTACCTGAAGAAGCAAAAGAACACATGCCGCCAAAAGGTAAGCCGCAGTTAGCGGATGAAGAGTCAGCCATTTTATATGAATGGATAAAGAGCGGTGCTGAATTCGATAAAAAAGTAACGGATTTACCTGTTACCGATACCTTGCGCATACTCGCATCAAAAGTGCTGAAACAGTCATCCGATGAAGTATATGATTTTGCTGCGGCTGATGAAAAACAGATTGTCAAACTCAGCAATAATAACCGCGTGATTACACCGGTTGCCATGGAATCGCCTGCCCTTGTTGTAAACTTTTATAACAAGCCTTTTTATAATAGTAAAGAATTGGAAGCTTTACAGCCTTTAAAGACACAGATCGTTGAATTGAATCTTGACAACATGCCCGTTACTGATGACGATCTTAAAACCATAGCACAGTTTGTAAACCTGCGTCACCTTAATCTCAATTTTACATCCATCACCGGCAGTACATTACAGGAATTAAATAAACTGCAATTCTTAAAAAGCTTATCATTATCCGGTACGCCGGTAAAACCCAATCAGGTAGCAGCGCTTACAACATTGCCCAAACTAAGAGCGGTTTATTTATGGAATACAGAAATCGACAAAAAAGATATTCATTCACTTGAAGAAAAGAATAAGAACATAACGTATCAAACCGGTTTTAAAGGCGACAGCACTATTTTAAAACTTACGCCGCCTGTTTTAGAAAACGACAACTTTGTTATCACAAGCCCGATTCCTTTAAAACTGAAACATTATATACGCGGCGCGGTTATTCGTTATACGATAGATGGAAAAGAACCTGATAGCCTTTCTTCACCGGTATATGATAAGGCTATTGATATTAATACTGATTTTACCTTAAAAGCTAAAGCTTATAAACCAGGCTGGATAAGCAGCGACATCATTAGCCAGCATTTTTTTAAAGGCACTTATCACGCCGACAGTGCGGTGCTGCTTAGCAAAGTAGATGATAAATACAAAGGCAAGGGCGCTGCTACTGTTATTGACGGTATAAAAAGCGACATCAATTTTGCAAGCGGTAAATGGCTTGGCTACCGCGAAAACCCGATGGAAGTAATGCTGCTGTTTGATAAACCAGTTGAAGCAAATAGCATTACTTTAAGCATGCTACAGCAAATTGGTGCTTACATTTTTCCACCGGTGCAGGTTACAGTTTGGGGGGGCGCTGATAAAAGTCATTTAAAGCTGTTAACCACCATAAAACCACAGCAACCCACGAAAGAATCAACCCAGGAAAATCTTGCGATTACATGCAGTTTTAATAAAACCACAGTTACCTGTATTAAATTGCTGGTAATGCCCGTACGCAGTTTACCTGGCTGGCATGATGGCAAAGGACAGAAAGCCTGGGTGTTTGTAGATGAGGTGTTTGTAAATTGATGAAAGACTGGTGTACTCAGGCAGTTGTATAATATATCGTTCACACATATCTTTAGAGACATAACCTACAACATTAAAACATGAACCAGCAACTATTTGAAACCGTAGATCAATACATCTGTAAACTATTTGCGCAAAACGATGAGGCATTGGATGCAGTTGTTGCATCAATAGAAAAGAACAACATTCCGCAGATAAGCATTTCTGCCAGCCAGGGAAAATTTTTGCAAGTGCTGGTGAAGTTATGCAGGGCAAAAAACATACTGGAGCTGGGAACGCTGGCGGGCTACAGCACCATCTGGATGGCAAGAGGTTTACCTGCTGATGGCAAACTCATCAGCCTTGAGTATGAACAATTGCATGCTGATGTGGCACGCGAAAATATTAAACGCGCCGGGTTGGATAATATAGTTGAAATAAGAGTTGGCAACGGTCTTGACCTGCTGCCGCAATTACAGCAGGAGCAAAAAGTTTTTGATATGATTTTTATAGATGCAGATAAACAACCCTATACAGAATACTTTCAATGGGCTTTAAAATTGTCGCACCCCGGCACACTTATTATTGCAGATAATGTTATACGCGAAGGAAAAATATTGGATGAGGCATCGCAGGATGAAGCCGTAACAGGAGTGCAGCGCTTCAATAAATTCCTGGCAGAAACCAAAGAAGTAACGGCAGTTATTATGCAAAATGTAGGTGAAAAAGATCATGATGGTATGGCCATAGCAGTTGTAAACTAATTGCGCCCCACAGTAACGTTCATTTCAACTATACTTCCGCTGCAATCTTATCTGCCACCATTTTACTCATGGATGTTATAGAAGCATCGTATTGCATACGCATAACTGACTACTCATTATTCACCAGCTTAGCGAATGATTAAACTTTAAACTCTTTATACTTCCGCCACTGCACTGTCAAACACTTTACCACGCTCAGTTTTAAGCATCCGGGAAGGATATTTGCTTATCACCATAAAATCATGCGTGGCCATAATGATTGATGTGCCATAATCTTTACAAATACTTACAAGCAACTGCATAATCTCATCACTGGTTTCAGGATCAAGGTTGCCCGTAGGTTCATCGGCTAAAATAAGTTTGGGGGAGTTAAGCAGGGCCCTGGCTATATCTATGCGTTGTTGTTCACCGCCGCTCAATTCAAAGGTCATCTTAAAACCTTTGCTTTTAAGACCAACTTTATCAAGCACATCGGCAATTTTTTCTTCAATCAGTTTCTCATCTTTCCAGCCTGTCGCCTTTAAAACAAAGCGCAGGTTCTCATTTACATTCCGGTCGGTAAGCAATTGAAAATCCTGGAAAACAACACCCAGGTTACGGCGCAGAAACGGAACCTTTTTCCAGTTCATATCGCGCAGGTTATACCCGGCAACCGTAGCATCGCCTTCTTTAAGCGACAGTTCACCATATAATGTTTTCAACAGGCTGCTTTTACCGGTGCCGGTTTTACCCACAAGGTAAACAAACTCACCACGCTCAACAATAAAGCTTACATCACTTAAAACAAGGTTATCTCCCTGGTATATATTAGCATCTTTTACAGTAACTACAGGCTCAAACATGAAATATCAATTTTAAAGGTTGCTGCATTCATCACAGGCGGCAAAAGTAAAAATAAAACCGTAAGTAGTGTTGACATAATGATGAGTGACGAAGCGTTTACTCACAACTCATCATTCACCGCTCAAAATATTAACACAACAACAATTTCTAATTATTTGGATGATTGATTAAAGCCAAAAACTATTTTTCTTTATTGGGTGCCGCAGCCGGGCCATCATTATAAAATACATATAAGCCATCTTTGCCCGCTACCACAATATCTTTTCGCCCGGTGCCGCGTAAATCAGCAACCGCAAAATATAGCCCCGTTCCCTTGCCTTCACCTAACGGGCCATAGCTGATGATTTGTTTGGTGAATGATTCCCCGTTCCATTTATAATAATACAATCCCGCGGGATCATGCACGCCAGGGTCAGTATCATGCGCACGGTAACGTTTTCCGGTGATCAACTCCGGTTTGCCATCACCATCAATGTCTACCCACTGCATGGTATGAAACATAGAATTATTTGGGTCGATGGCATGTTTAATCCAATTTGTTTTCCCCGATTTATCCATGGTTTGTTCATACCAGTCCAGGCCATAGTCATGGCCCTGGCCCGCAATAATATCATTCTTTCCATCGCCATTCACGTCTTCCACCAATACAGGTACACTGGCCTGGCCCAGGTTAAATTCTTTATGCAATATCCATGTTCCTTTTAAAGGATTGGCCGGTGCTTCCAGCCAGCCATCGCTTATAATAAAATCACCGCGCCCATCTGCATTAACATCGCCAAAGCCTAATCCATGCCCTTGTTTAAGGGCTACTTCTGTTTTAGTAAATTTTCCTAAAGTTTTGCCGCCGGCATCTTTTTCCAGCTTATAAAATTTCAGCGGGAAATTAGGATTATTAGGCACTATTTCTATAGTACCATCCTTATCCACATCCCATCCTTCCGCAGCCTCTACATTGCCGGTGGAATCAATTAAATGATCCGTCCATATGCCTGTACTATTGCCCGGGTTTTCTTTCCAGTGAAGGCTGTTGCTAAACCAGCTTCCGGTAATAAAATCCATTTTCCCATCACCGTTTACATCCAAAGGAATGGTAGAGAAGTCGTCCCAGTATTCATTATAACGTTTTACCG
>JAEWJV010000001.1 GCA_023386395.1 Bacteroidota bacterium | reverse complement strand
GTACAGTTGTGTAATTCTTGCCAATGTGCCCTTCAACCCTTAAAAAATTATAATATTCAATATCATATAATAACGGGTTAAGCACAGCATCATTTGAACTATATAAATTTCCGTTATAGCTTAAATTATAAGCAGCATTGCCATGCGTGGTTTTATAATAGCTCCATGCTTTATACAATTCACTTCCATTTTCATTTACACGGTAATAATATGGAATGGCGCGTTGGGAAAGCCACAAATGTTCATATTGGCTTGGCGTAATTTTTATAGCAGCATTAGCAAACGTTTGTGATGACAGGATAGTAAAATCACGCACCAGCAATTTCATTTTCTGGAAAAGAAAGACAGCTTCTGAAATTTCGCCGTAATTTTTTTCGAATATAGGTGAATAAATAAAATATTGCCGGTAAGCATCCGTAATATAAAAATCTGTATTACGGGAAGCTTCACCCAAAACAAGGTGTAAAGGAAAGAGGTTTTCATCGGGGCAGCATGCTGAAATGATCTCAGAAACTTTCACCACAAATTCATAATAAGCTTTTACAAGGTCATCAACAAAATCATAGAAATATTGAATGAACAGCCTGTTGCTTTTTAAAATAGCATCTCTTTGCCCCTGCAGTTGTTTCAATAAATCTGTAAATGGATTATCCTCTTCACCTAATATAAGCTTATACTTTTCGTATGTGTACATATAAGCGTTTGCAACCCGTGTTAAAGTAAAATCATCCACGAGCTTTGCAAAGGCATTGATAATATCATTTGCCGTTTGCAGGTTGGAATACGGTACATTGAATCGCTTGAAATATATCTGGTGCGGAAGGTTTAAAACAGGTGATTGATTACGCGAAATTACAGAAGGCAGGTCTTTTTTTGCTACCAGCAAAGCTCTTATAATAAAGGAGACCCTTTCACCATTATTGTTGCAATCAAACATATCGCAATTCTTGAGGTCGTTTTCTGATGCTTCAAGAAATAATACCACTACATAATCATTAAAAAAGTTTGATTGAAGATTGCTGATAGCTTGTGCAGCAGCCTGGTCATCTTCATCAAGCACATCATACTCATCATCGGTGAGCATTAGAAAAATCTTCTTGTTCTTATTATAGTTTTTATAGAAAGGCATGTTGTTGTCGGGATAATCAAACAACGGCGGGTTCAGCGGCTGATCGGGCGCTGTATAGGGCATATAATAAGTGTACTGCTTATCGCCCTGTGTAATTAAATATCCCTGCGAAGTAACACCGCAACCTTTTGTAATTTCAATTACGCCGTCATCATTTATAACCTCAAACCCACATACTATTCCAATACCTATGAGCTTATTGCGCGTCCAGCGGTTTTGCTGGTCGAGATAGCTAAAAGTTTTATTCAGGTCATTATCAGTTAATACCTGGTCTGACTCAAAGAAAATGTACTCGTAAGGACTTGCCATAAAATTAGTTTTTAAAAGATCCCAATATGGTTTTACCCAAAACAACCGGGTTTTCATTAATGCTTTCATTGCAATCGTGCAATGTTGCTACAGGATATTCACTATGTAGATGGAACACAAGGTTTACCAAAGCATCATTTGCTTTTTGCAAATCTTCTCTTCTCGTTATATCTGTTTGATTGATTGAATAATTGGCGATTGCCGTTATCCAGTTTTTATAGGCTGTTTCAAAATCGTGCATTGATGTGTTACTTAGCCAACACACTTTCACCGCCGTATGCGCAGGCGATTCGCGGCGCACGATATCTTCAAAATACTCGCGGAAAGCTATGCTGCGCACATGGGCTGGCCAGTAAGGCAACACAATCGTCATTCTGAACGAATAGGGATCCTGCTCACCGCAAAAATCACAATTCTTATCAAGGCATACCGGCGCCAGCAAATATGGAGTTGAACTGTCAACAGCAACCCTTGGCCTTAATAAGATATGTTCAAGCAGATGAAGGCCGTTATTGTCGCAGGCTTCATCAATTTCATGAATGAATTGCTGCAGGGCGATATCTGCTGCTGCTTCCGAAGAAAAATTATTACTTGTCGCAATAATATTTCCATCATCATCGGCAACAATAATCTGCCAGTTGCCACTTGTTTCTTTGGCTGCAAAATTTGATTGCCGCAACATAAAATCAACCAATAATAATACGGCTGCATTGGCGGCATCTTCCGTATCATATAGAGCAGCGGCTGTAAGCGTATCGCCGTTTGCATTTGAAAAACTAAAACTATATTTTGGCGGCGTATCGCCCGTTGTAATAATAGTTGCATTGCCTGTGCAGTATAAAAACCTGCGCAGAAAATTTTCAATACCCGCAAGCCTGCACAATTTTTTTTCAAGGCCCGAAACATTATCTGTATCCCAAAGCTTTGAGGCATCAATGGTAAAGTCATCATTTTGAGGTGAATAATTAAATGCCCTGTCGCGTTCATAACTTATCTGCGGATAATCTTTAAGGAATTGTGTTTTGTTTTTGATGAGCTCCGAAGGTTCGATTTTCGATTCCTGCTGCGTTTCATAATCCAGGGAGTACATGAGCAAAACATAAT
>JAEWJV010000657.1 GCA_023386395.1 Bacteroidota bacterium | reverse complement strand
CGGTAAAATCGCCAAATGCCGTTAACCCCGAACGGCTTATAGACCTGTAAGTGGTGCCGGTAGCCGTACCGGCTTTATTTGCCTGGTAATCCCAATGATTGCTAGCATACCTTACCAGCATACATTTGGTGTAATCAAAATTGGGAAGCTCATCTGCCGGTTTTTTCCATTGTGCTTCTATAACAGCATTGGCGCCGCCGGCCACAGCTTCATTAATAACCCATGCAGCCTTTATGCCACCGCTGGAAACAGATAAACCAGAACTTCCGTTTAATAATGCAGAATCCCGGCAACGAACGGAGTATGCATCCGGCGTTCCGTTTTCTGTAATGATTATTTGATTATAAGTGCTCTTATTAAACCCCACAGGAAAAACAAAAGGCGTATTCTTTACGTTCATCTTTTTTAAAACACCTGTTCCGTTTGTTATAAAAAAGCGCTTGTTATTAAAGTTTTGAATTACACAATTCTGGGCTATTGTAAATGTTTTGCTGTTAAGCTTAATCCAGTTGCTGTTGCTTAGAAAACTAACCGTATTTATCACCCTTTCGTTATCAAGGAGGTTAACAAGAAACCCTGAATCTTTATTCACCTGCAGCTTGTAAATAGTTCCGCCCTTGTTTTTTAAATTGGAATTGCCTGTACCGAAAAAATTTAAAACCGAATTGTTATAAGTATAAGTGCCATTGTTGGTAAAGTTTATCTGGACACTATAAACGCCGTTTCCGGAAAGTGCGGCGCCGGCATCATTAATTAAATCTGCATCTGCAATTATTTCCCCGTTATTGCTCACAATTCCTGCAGATGTATTGGTAAAAGATGCTGCTGTATAAACAACAGTGCCACTCTGTATTGTAATTTCCGCCCCGTTATTTACCATCTGCGAATGCACCATCTGCGATAGAAACAATAACATGGGCAGCAATGCTATTTGTATTGTGCCTTTAATTGATTTCATAACATAGTTTTTTAGATGAAATAATTGAGGCGCATTAATTACCAAGGCACATTATGTTCCAGGTAATGTTTTGGCTGATAGTAGAATTGCTCGTATTAAGAAGCCTGCATTTGCAGCCAGTTGCTGTTACATTATATATTATTAGCTGAAGCTGGTATAGCGGGCCTGCGGTTCCGCCGTTTGAAACAATATTACCAACATATACCTGTGGCGCACTGCCAAACCCGCCAATAAAACCTATTGATGCTTCAGAGGATAAGGAATGCGGTGCAAGGTTGCTTATAGTAAAAGCTGCGGAACGTGTGTAGAATTTTATATTGGTGCTGCCGGAAAGATTATATAAAACGCCTTTATTATTATTAACCGTTAATGTGCCGGTAACTTTCGCAGAACCGTTTACAGTTGTTGTTCCATTTAATTCAGTTGTGCCTACAACATCCAATTTTGCAGAAGGCGCTGTGGTCCCGATACCTACATTTCCACCATTGGCTATTGCCAGCCTTGATGATCCATCCTCAGCAATATTAAAATAATTGCCGCCGCTGCTGTAAGTCATTATCCAGTATTTGGAATCTGTGGTATTGTGGAGCGCAACGGAACCATCATCTACCTGTATTTTATATATAGGCGACTGGGTACCTACGCCGAGATAACCGCCCAGGTAGCAATTACTGTTTGTATTAATAGTTCCGTTTACATCCAGCTTGAAAGCTGGTGTTGCAGTGCCAATGCCTACATTTTGGGCAAATGCGCTGCATGCAATAACAAAACATAAAAAAGAGAGTACAATTTTGTTTTTCATCGTTAGTTTTTTTGATTGATAGAATTGGTCGGCGAAACTATTACATGGCAAACAGCGTTTAAAGCTGGTTTATTAAATGGCTGTAACCATTTATTAAGCGGTGAGATTTTTAATGAAATTTTAGGGCCGGCACGTGGTTTCAGGCACATATGTGCTTAACTTTTTTTCCGAAACTTTTAGTAAGGCAGGTTACGCAGTTTATCTTCATTAAGCAATGTGATGGTGCTGCCTTGCAAATCGATTAATTTTTCGCTTTTAAAATCAGATAAAGTCCTTATTAAAGATTCGGTGGCAATGCCAGTAGCCTGCGCAAGGTTTTCTCTTGAAATACTTATGGTGTTGGAGTTTCCTTCCCGCTTAAATTTTTCAAACATCTGAATAAGCTGGTAAGCTACTTTTTTTCTGAGTGAACTATATGCCAGGCTAAGCAGGCTTTCTTCTTTATCTAAAACATTGTGTGCAATTAATTTTATAAACTGTTTTGCCACCTGCGAATCTCCGGAAATAAGTGCCAAGAATTCATCTTTGGGAATATGCATTATTTCTGCATCTTCAAGCACCTGCGCATTTTCCTTATAATTTATATCTTCCAGTACATAGGTATAGCCAAAAAAATCGCCTTCGCCGTAAATATTTGTGATCAGGTCTTTGCCGTCTTCGTTGGTTTTATATGTTTTTACTTTGCCGCTTTTTATATAATATACTGTTTTCGGCCGATGGCCTTCAGAATATAATGCCTGCTTTCTTCTGTAATCATATAATTCCCTTTCAGATGAGGTAAGCGTTATGATGCCTGTTTCTTTTACATTCTTTATAAATGCATCTGCATTTTTATTATTTTCAATGGCATTTTGCTTAATAGATTCCGATTTTTTAAGCCTTATTTCAATTGCATTCAGCAGTTCAATGCCATCAAAAGGTTTGGTTAAGTAATCATCGGCGCCCATTTCCATTCCTTTTCTCAAATCTGTTTTTTCAGATTTTGCAGTTAAAAAAATAAAGGGGATGCCATAAGTTTCTATTTGTTTATTTAAGAGATGCAATACGCCATAGCCATCTAATACAGGCATCATAATATCGCATACGATTAAATCGGGGATTGCCTGCAATGCCAGTTCCACACCTTTTTTCCCATCTTCAGCCGTAATAACTTCATAGTTGGAAAGCTCAAGAATTTCTGCAATGTTTTCACGAACCTGGGCATTATCTTCTATCACAAGAATTTTTTTCATTCGACCATTTTTTAATTATCACATGAAACGTCACTATGTATATTTTCCCGGATGAGATAAATTATCATGGCCCGGTTTTATTACTATAATTTTGGAATGCGGATACTAAATGTAGTTCCCTCATCCAGTTTAGTTTCAATTTTAATATCGCCATTCATTAATTCAACATATTTCGCCACAATATGCAGGCCCAGGCCTGTGCCTTGTATATTGAATGCATTCTTAGCCCTGAAAAATCTTTCAAACAAATGCTGCTTATCGCTCTCTGAAATTCCAATGCCATAATCCTGTATTGACAAATTAAAACTATCTGGGTTAAAACCTGCAATAACATTAATCACTGATGCTTCAGGCGAAAATTTTGTTGCATTGGACAAAAGGTTCATGCAGATATTTCTCAGAAGATGCTTATCCAGCATTACCTCGCTGTTGCCGGTATATTGAAAATTAATCTTTTGGCCGGTCTTAAGGTTTATCTGCATTTCACTTATCACCAGGTAAAATTCTTTCACGCAGTCTTCAGCGCTCATCGGCTTAATATCGGCTCTTATCAGTCCTTCATCCAGCTTATCCAGCGACAGAAAATCGTCGAGGATATTTTTCATATCGCCCA
>JAEWJV010000650.1 GCA_023386395.1 Bacteroidota bacterium | reverse complement strand
CGCCTGGGGCGATTATTATAATGGCCAGTATTACCTGTATTATTCAGGCGATAATTGTTGTGGTGATAATGCTAACTATGCAGTAATGGTTGCGCGTGCCGATAATGCTTTTGGCCCGTTTACAAGATTGGGAGAAACCAGGGCAGACAGCAGCAGCGTTATTCTTGCAAAAGATGATACATGGTTTGCACCCGGCCACAATTCTATTGTGCACGATAAGGATGGAAATATATGGATGGCTTATCACGCCATCTGGAACAGGGAAGCGGCTGCTTCAAGTGCAGAAAAGAAAAATAAATATGTACGGCGTGTAATGTGTATTCAACCGGTTGCATATAAAAACGGATGGCCGGTTGTTGAAATGAATTATTAACCCTTTAATATATCAACCATGAAAAAGTATTTATTAATGCTTGCCGCAATGTTTGCATATAACGGTGTATTTGCGCAGAAACAATTAACCCAATATTTATTTCCGGAATTTACGGAAGGAAGTGTATTGCAAAAATCGGGAACAGTTACAAAAACGCAACTCAATTACAACACTCTCACGCAGGAAATGATATTTAAACAGGGTGAACAATTTCTTGCGTTGGATAAGATACAGGATATCGATACGGTTTACCTGAACAATAAAAAGTTTGTGCCGGGCGATAACCTGTTTTACGAAGTAGCTACGCAAACGCCTGTCGCTTTGCTTTTGCAACATACATCTGATATTATGCCTTCGGGTAATGAAACCGGTTTTGGCAAATCGCAAACAACTGCAGTTACAAATATTACAGACCTTAAGCGGGGCGGAAGGGCTTATTCCTTATCGCTGCCGGATGAGTATAGCTTTAAAAACAAAACGGCATGCTTTTTAAAGAAAGAAGGAAAATACATTTTGATCACCAATATAAAAGATATAAAGAAAGTTTTTGCAGATAAAGAAAGCGTGATAGAAGATTATACAAAAAAGAATAAGGTGAATTTCAAAAAGCCGGAAACGGTTGCTGCTTTAATCGAATTCTGTAACAGTAATTAAAACTGATGAAACCGGCATAATCATTTCTCCACACAAGGGAATATATAGCGAGGTTCCATGAGACAATTTAAATGAAATAAGCACGAATGAAATATTTATTACCTGCCATTTGTTTATGCATTTCCGTTATTGGTTATTCGCAAGGTCTTGTTCGCACTAACCAGTATGATAAAAAAAGTGAAACGTCATTATTTGTTACCGACAGCGTTATTTCAATAAGCTGGCCAACAGGCAATGATGATTATGGAAAGATGTTGATTGATCTTTCAAAAAATAAGCCCTAGTTTAAAGCAATTTCAACAGGTGATAAAACATCATTAAAGAATATTGCTAATAACATTGATCCCGCTTTTATATTAACTGTTGGCAAACGTGACCTTGTTTCTCAAAATGGCTGGAATATTTTTTTTGATAAAGTGCCGTTGAAACCGCATCAGTCTTATGTTGTAAATTTTTTAAAAGACAGTGCGGCAGTTATTACAGAAGGCTCACATACCATAATCAGGGTGTATAATATGCAGGCCGCCTCTTTTAATGGCTTCCTGGAAATAACGGTTTATAACGGAAGCCCTTTATTTAATGTGGCTGCCGTGCTTTCTACCAACATTGATTCAACAGCTATTTTATATGATGCGGGTTTAATGAGCAAAGCAGAAGAATGGAATAGCATTGTATGGAATAACACAAACAATGAACCGGTTACTACTTCTCTTAACGCTTCTGATACAGCAAAAAATATAGCAGTAAAATACAGAACAATTGCTGCTGAAAATACAAGTGGCAGTATTGCCGTGTTTCCTGCGCCGCATCAATATTTTTACCCGCTGGATGAAGCTTTTAATTTGAAGTTTACATGGTATGGCAATAATTACCGGAACATGCTGAACGGTTTTGGCATTGGTATAAGGCAGGAGCCTGAAGGTGATAAACGCTTTGTGCCCTGGTTTAATGCGCCGCCGGGTACACAGCAGCGTTTGAATTTCTTTTGTTTGATAAGCAGCAGCAACGCCGGTAAAAATTTGGATGCCGTAAAAAAGTTTACGCATAACGACCGGTATGTTGCACTACCCGGTTATAAAACCATGAGCAGCCATTTTCATAATGAGTTTATTATGAATGTGGTGCTGAAAGGAAAACCGGTACCTGAACGCCCTGCATTTGTTGATGTTTTTAAGAATACCGGTATTGACATTGTTCACCTTGCGGAGTTTCATTACACTGCTCACCCAAAAGGGCCGGACAGTACAAGGCTGAATGAATTGCATGCTTTATTTGAGCAATGCAAAAGATTATCGGATAACAATTTTTTATTGTTGCCGGGAGAAGAACCAAATGAATTTTTTGGAGGGCACTGGCTGGCGTTTTTTCCAAAGCCGGTGTATTGGATCATGAGCAGAAATACAAATACACCTTATTTGAGTTTTGATAAACAACATGGAAAGATTTATCATATTGGCGATACAACAGACATGTTCAATTTATTGAAAGATGAAAATGGATTGGCATGGACGGCGCATCCGCGTACAAAAGGTTCCGTTGATTATCCTGATAAATACAAGAACGCATCTTTCTTTGCTTCTGATCATTTTTTAGGGGCAGCCTGGAAGGCAATGCCAGCCGATCTTTCACAACCGCGTTTGGGTAAACGTGTTTTGGATTTAATGGATGATATGAATAACTGGAATTTGAAAAAGCATGTAATTGGCGAAGCCGATGTTTTCACCATTGAACCTGAAAATGAAATGTATGCACATTTGAATGTGAATTACCTGCAATTAAAAACATTGCCAAAGTTTGATGATGGCTGGCAACCGGTTTTAACTGCCATGCAGCAGGGAAAATTTTTTACAACAACGGGTGAAGTATTGATCCCTTCATTTACTGTGAATGGCAAATCAACAAATGAAATGGCAAAGACTGATGCAAACGGCAACGTAAAAATTAATATGCATTTAAACTGGACTTTCCCTTTGCAGTTTGTTGAAATAATTTCCGGTGACGGAAAAAATGTTTATCGCGATAGCATCAGCTTAAACAATACCACTGCTTTTGGTGATAAGGGTTTTACATTCAACATCAATTTAAAAAACAGGAAATGGGTTCGCGCCGAAGTATGGGACGTTGCCGTTAACGGCGCCTTTACGCAAACGGTATGGCTGGAGTGAGGAACGCTGCAGGCGCAATCTTCTCTAAAAAAATATTACATTCAAACAACGCTTTTGCTTATTACCCGGTTATTGTAATTGCATATTCCTGTTGAATAACGGCATTGTGCTGATTGAAGAAAATTGTACCTTTCTTACCGGCATGTGAAAAAGTTTTTTTTACTATACATCCTGCTTTCCTCGGCTAAAGCGGCCGTGGCAGACCACATTACAGGCGGTGAGATATATTATACACTTACCGGTTCTTCTTCAGGTCAATATACTTATAATATTACCCTTAAACTCTTTATGATTTGTAATACTGCAAGAGAATTTAATGATCCTACTTACATATCTTTTTTTGACAGGGGTACGAATGCGAGAATAAAAGATGTGAGCGTTAATTTATCATCAACGCAGGTTATCAGTGAGCAGGCCGGCGGCCCATGCATGACCAATCCGCCCCTTATCTGCTATCGTGCCGGTTATTATAATTTCTCTGTAACGCTGCCTGCTTCTGAAAATGGTTATGTGCTATCATCGAGTGTTGTATATAGGGTTGATGATATGCGTAACCTTGTGGCCGGTTACAACCAGGTTGGGGCTACTTATACGGCAGAAATACCGGGCAATACAGGCATTGCAAATGCGCCGGCCAATAACAGCGCAAGGTTTACAGGAGATGACCTGGTAGTAATGTGCGCCAATAATTCTTTCTCTTACAGTTTTGCCGCAAAAGACGATGACGGTGATAAACTGCGTTACACATTTTGCAATGCATACCGTGAATCAGCCGGTGGCGGGTTTGGAGGGGAACGCAGTAATCCGCCCAGCCCGCCGCCTTACAGTTCTGTGCCTTACGGGCAAGGTTATAGTGGCGGTTCACCATTGGGCCCTAATGTTTCTATCAATCCTAATACAGGTGTTATAACAGGCCTTGCACCGGCTGCGGGCACTTATGTAATAGCCGTTTGTGTTGATGAAATACGTAATAACGTTGTAATAGCCACACAGCGAAAAGATTTGCAGGTAACCATTACTTCCTGCACTATTGCGGCTGCTACATTGCTGCCTGAATATAGCTTGTGCGCTGATACGAAAACCATCAGTCTTGCCAACCTTTCAACCAGCCCGTTGATAAATACATGGAATTGGCAGTTTATAAATAATGAAGGAAATACCGTTTTTTCTACAACACAGCAGCAGCCCGATTTTACTTTTACAGACACGGGTGTATATCATGTGAAACTGGTGATTAATAAAGGTGGCGAATGCGCTGATTCAACATCGTCATCTATCAGGGTTTACCCGGGCTTTAAAGCAGGCTTTATGTTTAACGGATTGTGTATGAACAAGCCAACACAATTCAAGGATACATCTTCTTCCGTTTATGGGTTGATAAATTATTGGGATTGGGATTTTGATGATAATACTACGGTTGCGGATGTTTCACAATTGCAAAATCCATCTTATACCTATACTTCCAACAGCCTAAAGAATGTAAGGTTGATTGTTGCAGATACGAAGGGTTGTATGGATACTGTTTTTAATACAGTAAACATTATGGACAAGCCGCCAATTAACCTCTTGTTTAATGATACGCTTATTTGCAAATCAGATTCTGTGCAGCTATCTGCAAATACCGGCGGCACATTAACATGGTCCCCGGTTGTGTTTATGAACAATAACAATACGCAATCGCCTGTTGTAGCGCCGCCTGCAACAACTGTTTATTATGTTGATCTGGATGATAACGGGTGCCTTAACCGGGATTCTGTTATTGTAAATGTAACAGATCATGTGGAGCTGAATGTTATGGCCGATACAACCATTTGCAGCGGCGATGTTATTTCATTAAACATTGTTTCCGATGCGTTGAAATATACCTGGTCGCCGGCTGCATCTTTAAACAATGCTTATGAAAAGACGCCGGCGGCAACGCCGCCTGGCACCACCAGTTATGAAGTGCTTGCAGCAATCGGAAGCTGCACTGCAAAGGATAACATACTTGTTTCAACAGTTGATTATCCTGTTGCTGCCGCCGGTAACGATACAATGATCTGTTTTAATACATCGGCCAGGCTTCATGGATTCACAGATGGTAGTTCATTTACCTGGTCGCCTCAAACCGGTTTGCAAAATCCTGCATCGCTTACAACGGCGGCTTATCCGGGCAAAACCGCATCTTACATATTAACTGCCTACGACATAAAAGGCTGTCCTAAACCGGGTGTAGATACAGTAACGGTTACGGTTTTGCCAATCCTGAAAGCCTATGCCGGAAATGATACGGCGGTTGTTATTAATCAACCGTTACAGTTAAGTGCAACCGGTGGGGTCAGATATGAATGGCAGCCGCCAGCTTCACTTTCAGATGCAAATATTGCAAACCCTGTTGCTCTTTATACAATGCCTGATGAAGGCATTCACTATACTGTTTTTGTATATAATGAGGCGGGTTGTGTTGATACAGCTTCGCTTACTGTAAAAGTATTTGCCACTTTACCAACGGTATTTGTGCCAACAGGCTTTACCCCAAACGGCGATGGAAGAAATGATATTTTAAAACCCATAGCCGCCGGTATGCAGCGTGTTGAATTGTTTAATGTTTATAATCGTTGGGGACAACTGGTATTCCGCACTTCTGTAAACGGTAAAGGTTGGGATGGAACTATAAACGGTAAACAGCAAGGTGCAGGTACTTTTGTGTGGATGGTAAAAGCTGTTGATTATACCGGTAAACCTTATATGAAAAAAGGAACGGTGGTGCTGATAAGATGAGGGTATTTTTGTTTTTAGCAAAGCATTATTCGCAAAGCTGTTTTAACAATGGATGATCCGCAATTTAACTTCCAGGTAAAAAAGAAGATTGTTTTGTTTTTACTGATGCTAATTATCGGTTTAATTGTTATTGTGTCTTTTAGATGTGGCGGTTAGATTATGATAAGCATAAACTAAGTGACATACTCATGCCAATAAGGGAATCATTGTTTGTATGAAGGGTACACCCGGAAGAGTTTATATGTAAAAGGTTCGATGTCTTTGTTGGCTTGTGTTCAACAAAATAGGTTGTATGAATAATGGTATTGTTTATGAAATAGCTGGTTAGTGATATCAACAAGGGTGATGAGGCGATGTTATTTTCAAAAATTTAATAATTATGAAATATGACATTAAATGGTTTAAACAGGAATTGAAACATCTTTTTAAACAATATGAAATAGAATATAGGCATTTTCCAGAGGGGGATTTTGGAGAACTACAAGA
>JAEWJV010000644.1 GCA_023386395.1 Bacteroidota bacterium | reverse complement strand
CAAATATGGGTGGTGAATGTGGGTGATTTAAAACCTATGGAATTTCCTATCTCAATTTTTTTAGAATATGCATATAATGTAAACAATTGGAATCAAGATAATCTGAACGATTATTATACGCAATGGGCAGCAAAACAATTCGGTGAAACATATTCAAAAGAGATTGCCAATGTGATGATGAAATATGCGCAGTATGCGGCAAGAAGAAAGCCTGAATTATTAAATGCGGATACTTATGCTTTATCAATGTATGCACAAAACGATGAGATAAATAAAATAACCGGCGAATGGAATGAGCTGAAAAAAGAAGCTGAAAAGATTTATGATTTATTACCGCAAGAATATAAAAATGCATTCTTTGAATTGGTGCTGCATCCCGTAAAAGCTTACACCAATCTTCAAAATTTATATACGGCTGTTGCCTGCAATAATTTTTATTACAAAAACAACAGCCCGCTTGCCAACAAATATGCAGATGAAGCAAAAAAGTTTTATGTGAATGACTCATTAATAACACTTGAGTATAACCAATTGAATAATGGAAAATGGAACCACATGATGGATCAAACACATATTGGCTATACCTACTGGCAGCAACCTCCTGTACAAAAAATGCCTGAAGTAAAATATGTACATGAAGAATCAAAAAGGCCGGCAGATTCTTCTAAGCTCATTGTTAAAGATATAACTCTCACAGACGTTGTATCGGATTTTGAACCTACCCCTCAAGACGTGGATAGAAATATTTTTTATGAACTGGATGGTTATGTTTCTATTGAAGCATCACATTACACAAATAAAAAAGATGCATCAAACATCCATTGGAAAAGCATTCCAAATATCGGCAAAGATGGCGATGGCATTACAACTTTTCCGGTAACAGCGCCAACTCAAACCATCAATAAAAACACACCTTACCTTGAATATGAATTTTATACTTCTGATACAGGCGCTTTTAAGCTGAATGCTTACTTCTCCCCCACCTTAAATTTTCACAATGATTCAGCCGGTTTGCAATATGCCGTTTCAATAGACAATGAAACGCCGCAAATTATTTCTATTAATAACGATGAAAATAAACCGCGTGTATGGGATAACTGGGTTGCCAGTAATATCATCATCAAAACAAGTAATCATTCCATTAATAAAAATGGAAAACATACAATAAAATACCGGATGATAAGCTCTGCGGTCATCCTGCAAAAAATAGTGCTTCATTTTGATGATTTGAAGCCGTCCTACCTGGGACCAGAGGAAACAATTTTTAATTCTAAAAACAATTAATATGATAAAAAGGTTTTCGCATATTTTTTTATTTGCAACATTAATACCGGCCTGCTGCATCACTGCTAAAAATGCCACGGCTCAAACAACGCCTTCATTAAAAGAAGTTTTCAAAAACGATTTTCTCATCGGTACTGCCATGAATACGCAGCAGATAGAGGAAAAAGATCCGGCCTCAGATGCACTCATCAAACAACAATTTAATGCCGTAACGCCGGAGAATATTATGAAGGCTGAAATAATTCAGCCAGGCTGGGATAAATATAATTTTGACCTGGCCGATAAATTGGTAGCTTATGCGCAAAAGAACAATATCAAGATAAATGCGCATACGTTAATATGGCATAGCCAGTTGCCGGCATTTATGCGCCACATGCAAAGCGCAGATTCTGTAAAAAAATATTTTGAAGATCACATTACAACGGTTGCAGGCCGTTATGATGGTAAGGTGTATTCATGGGATGTGGTGAATGAAGCCCTGAATGAAGATGGCACTTTACGTAAAGATGTCTTTCTTGATAAATTGGGTGATGATTACATTGTAGAAGCATTCCGCCTCGCACAAAAGGCTGCACCACATACAAAGCTTTATTATAACGATTATAATATTGAACAGCCAAAGAAAAGGGCAGGTGCTATTGCTATTATCAAAAAGATACAGGCCGCCGGCGTTCGCATTGATGGCATAGGCATCCAGGGCCACTGGAAGTCTGGCAGCGTTCCTTTCAATGATATTGAAGAAAGCATTAAAGCATTTAGTGCTTTGGGTATGGAAGTAATGTTCACAGAGCTTGATTTAACGGTATTGCCAAATCCCTGGGATAATGCAACGGCTGAAGTAAGTGCTACCGCAAAGAGCAGCAAAGAGATGAATCCTTATGCCGCCGGCTTTCCCGATTCTGCACAGCAAACACTTTCAAAATCCTATGCAGATTTATTCAGGCTTTTTGTAAAATATAAAGACAATGTAAGCCGTGTTACATTCTGGGGCGTTAATGATGGACAGTCGTGGCTCAATGGCTGGCCCATTAGGGCGCGCACCAATTATCCCCTGTTATTCGACAGGAATTTCAAACCTAAACCCGCTTTTTTCAGTGTTATTGCAACGGCAGAAGGCCAATAAAATTTATCTTTTAAAAAAAAATTATGAGTGCGCAGGATTCAGCAAAACAATCGGCAGGAATAAAACAACCGGCAGGTTCGCAGAAACTATCCGTGTTTGAGAAAATTGGTTACAGCTTAGGCGACCTTGCTGCCAACCTTGTATTTCAAACCTTAATGACTTACCTCGCCTATTTCTATACCGATATTTATGGCCTTGAGCCAAAGCATGCATCGGTATTGATATTGGCAGTAGGTTTAATTGCTGCGTTTGGATTTAATCCAGTAATCGGCGCATTGGCCGACAGGACAAATTCACGCTGGGGCAAGTTCAGGCCCTGGATTTTATTCACTGCTGTTCCGCTTGGCATAATTGCATTGCTCGCATTCAGTACGCCCGATTTCTCTTATAAAGGCAAAGTGATTTATGCAGTTGTTACTTACACTTTACTGTTGTTGCTTTATGCTGCCAATAACCTTCCTTACTCTGCATTAAGCGGCGTTATTACCGGCGATATGAAAGAGCGCAACAGCTTATCCTCCTATCGTTTTGTGGCAGTAATGTTTGCGCAGTTCTTCGTGCAGGTTTTTATGCTGGCGATTATTGTATCGGCAGGCGACGGAGATAAATCTGTGGGCATAGAAAAGGTAATGACTTGGCTGGCCATCATCGGCACTATTATGCTCCTTATTACATTCTTTACCACCAGGGAACGCATTGTACCAAAGCCCGAACAAAAATCAAGCTTAAAGGAAGACTTAAGCGATCTTTTTAAAAACAGGCCCTGGGTTATTATGCTAGTGCTTACAACACTCGTGTTTATAACGCTTGCCATGAAAGGCGGTTCCTATGTGTATTATTTTAGAAATTATGTTGATAAGGAAAGCCTCACCAGTTTCGTAACCCCTATCATACATTTCTTTTCAGGCATCGGCCTGAATGTTTTTGAAGATGACCCTGTTTCAGCAGGCTTTGGCTTATTCAATGCAGGCGGTATCATTTTCATGATTGTTGGCATCACCTTATCAAAAAGATTTGCCGACAAATATGGTAAACGCGATGTAATTGGCATTTGCTTATTCATCTCTACATTATTCATACTGGCATTTGTTTTTTATCCACCAACATCAATAAAAATTATTTTTCTCTCGCAAATTTTACATGGTTTTTTTTATGGCCTCACCATACCGTTGTTATGGGCCATGATAGCCGATGTGGCCGATTACAGCGAATGGAAAAACAATCGCCGCGCCACAGCCATTATCTTCTCGGCAATGATGGTTGGTTTAAAAGCCGGCCTCAGCATTGGCGGTGCGTTGGTAACATGGATTCTTGGTTTGTATAACTATGTTCCCAACAGCGATGTGCAAACACCTGCAGCCGTCAACGGCGTAAAGATGTTAGTGAGCGTATATCCATCTATACCGTTTCTGATTGGCGCCGCTTTATTATTTTTCTATGTCATCAATAAAAAAATGGAAGTACAGATAGAAAGCGATTTAAAACAAAAAAGAAATAGCTAAAACAACAAGTTATTTTATAATGAAGAAGATTGTCTGAACCGGGATTTATCTGATTGAAGGATTACCCTGGTTAATGCACAACAATAGTTCTTTCAAATAATTTCAAAGCTATAGGAGCACTATGTTTAAGCCAGCCTGAATACAATTATATGATTGCACACTAGCATCAGGGTATGGCAGTTGAAAAATCAGCAGTACCGAAGCCTAATCAAGGCAAATGGGCAAATGTGCTGAATATCATTTGTCCTTGAACTTTTGGTACTTCTCTTTCAAGAGAAAGGTACAGAAAAAACAAGGTTCCTCCGGAGCCGGCTTCAATTGCAATGCATTCTATAAACATGCTGCCTTACACGGCTTTGAAGTAGCCTAACAATATTTTATAACTATTAAAAAGCTTCCGGTAAAACCGAAGCTTGAGAAAACCAACACCATGCCTGAAGAAAGTATAACACATATCGATTTTGAAGAGCTTAACAGCAAAGCCGTTGCGCAGCCTTTGATCAAACACATTTACACCGCCGATCCGTCGGCACATGTATTCAATGGAAAAATTTATATCTATCCATCACATGATGTGGATGCCGGCGAAGCCTTTGATGACCTCGGCAGTCATTTTGCCATGGAAGATTATCATGTCATTTCAATGGATTCACCAACCGGCGAGGCCATAGACAATGGCGTTGCCTTGCATGTAAACGATGTGCCCTGGGCAGAAAAACAAATGTGGGCACCCGATGCCAATGAAAAAGATGGTAAATACTATCTCTTCTTTCCCGCAAAAGATCATAAAGGCATATTCAAAATTGGCGTAGCTGTCAGCGATTCACCAACAGGCCCGTTCACACCGCAGCCCGAAGCGATCAAAGAAAGTTTTTCAATAGATCCCGCTGTATTTAAAGATGACGATGGCGGCTATTACATGTATTTCGGCGGCATCTGGGGCGGGCAACTGCAACGCTGGCGCAGCGGCAGCTTCAATGCGGCACAACCGGAAAGTCCAACAGCACATTTACCAAAAGATGATGAGCCTGCATTGTGCGCAAAAATTGCAAGGCTTACGGATGATTTATCAGAGTTTGCAGAAGCACCGAAAGATGTTGCTATTATTGATGAAAATGGTAATCCTTTATTGCAGGGCGATAATGACCGCCGCTTCTTTGAAGCATCATGGATGCATAAGTATAACGGCAAATATTATTTCTCTTATTCCACCGGCGATACGCACTTTATCTGTTATGCCATTGGCGATAATCCTTACGGGCCGTTTACGTACGCAGGCAGGATTTTAGAACCTGTTGTCGGCTGGACATCGCATCACTCAATTGTTGAATTTAATGGCGAATGGTATTTGTTTTATCACGACAGCAGTTTAAGCAAAGGCATAACGCATCTGCGCAGCATAAAGGTTACAAAAATTGAATATGATGAGAATGGGTTTATAAAAACAATAAAACCTTATGGCGATTTAAAAGCATTGGTATAATTCAGGAAGCTTCACTTAGTGCAGGCTGGTTTAAATGAAACAAGTTAAACACATTATTTATGAAAGAGATGTTTGCCATATTTACCTTCCTTATGCCGCTTGCACTTGTTGCACAGAACGATAGTATTGCCGGGAAAGTTTATGCATATCAAAAACCCGCTCCTATAAAAGATAATATAGCTGATGCCATTTTATTCAAAGGCAGCACTTACGATTTATCTGAAGTGAAGATGGCTTCCTGTATCATTTCAGGCAATAAGAAAATACAGCTACGGCATGCATCAGGTGAATGTTTACTCATTGTGAAATTGGGAACATTGTTATTAAGCATGAAAGATTCATCATGGGTTCTGGATAAAGGAAGCATTGCACTTATTATGCCCGGCGAAAATTATGTATTGCAAAACACCAATACTATGTCCTGCGAATTTTATGCAATGACTTATACTTCTAAAAAATCTGTGAATAAGCAAAAAGGTGCCAATGCAGGAGAATCTGCAGTAGTTAAATGGGATGATATTGCCTTTACCGCACATGATAAAGGCGGCATCCGCAGGTTTCTCGACCGGCCAACCGTCATGCTGCAGCATTTTGAAATACATGCCAGCACATTAAAACAAGGCTTAAAAAGCCATGAACCGCATACACACCGTGCAGCAGAAATTGTAGTGATGTTAGAAGGGCATACGGAAATGCAGATAGGCAATAATTTTTACAAAGGAAATGCCGGCGATGTTTATTATTTGCCTTCCAATGTGCCGCATGCTATCCGCAATAATGATAATAATGACTGCATGTATTTCGCATTTCAGTTTCAATAAAAAATCGTAATTAAAATATGAAAAAGGTTTTCCTCGCATTAATAATCCTGCTGCCTGCTTCAACCCTGTTTAGCCAGTCAACTGAAGTAACAATTTCCGGTTCGCAAACAAAAAAGTTTACCTCAGCAATTGTGAACGGGCAGGAATATGTTTTACAAATTTCATTGCCTTCAGGCTATGATAAGAGTGATAAAAAATACCCGGTTGTTTACCTCATGGAATCGCAATGGGATTTTCCGTTGTTAACCGCATTATATGGCCAGCAATATTATGACGGCTTTATACCCGCACTGATTATTGTTGGCATCACCTGGGGCGGCAATCATCCAAATCCTGATAGTTTACGTTCCAGGGATTATACGCCAACCAATGAAAAACGCCTGACCCAAAGCGGCGGCGCTGACAAATTTTTATCTGTTATAAAAAAAGAAGTGTTCCCGCTTATTGAAAGTAATTACCGCGTTGATACAAATGATAAAACATTGGTTGGTTGTTCGCTCGGTGGCTTGTTTACCATGTACACATTGTTTACACATCCGGATATGTTTAACCGTTATGTAGCAGCAAGCCCTGCATTTATGTGGGACAATAATATACTAAATAAATATGAAGAACAATATCATGCTAATGCATCTAATCCTTCAGCAAAATTATTTATGTGTGTTGGCGGTGTTGAAACAAGTGTACCGGGCTTTGAAAAACTAACGTCATTTTTAAATGATCGTCATTATTCAAACCTGCAAATTGAAAGCAGGGTGTTGGAAAACACAGGCCATTCGGGCACAAAAGGCGAAGGTTATGCAAGAGGGCTACAATTTGTTTTCAAGAGGCCTTCGCTGCAATTATCATCAGAGATACTGCAGCAATATGCTGGCAGTTATAAAATGAATGATGGTACAATCATACATGTAAAACCGGAAAACGGTTCGCTCACTGCAACTGTTGCCAATAATACATTCAAATTGCTGGCAGCATCTGAAACCGATTTTTATATGACTTCAGCTTTTTTGAAAATACATTTTGCAAAAGATGATAAAGGCAATATTTCAGGCTTTCATTTGGACCAATATGGTTCAGGTGAATTTGTGAAGAAAACTGAATAAGCGCCATACAGACTGGTTCAGTCTTTTAGGCTGAACCAGTCTTCAACACTGCAATACAAATGCCTGCAACATAAAAAATTAAACGAAGCCTGCTTATAAAATATGAGACATCTGAAAACTAAATATGCACGAATGAATAAACTAATTATATTTTGTTTTTGCCTGTTTGCAAGCAGTATTGTCAACGCACAAATAAAGCTTCCGAAACTGATAAGAGACAGCATGATATTGCAACGCGATGCCAAAATAAATATATGGGGATGGGCATCAAAAGGCGAAAAAGTAAGTGTAAAATTCAACGGCAAAACCTATAAAACAACAACTGCTGATAATGGTAAATGGGCGGTGCAGTTAGCGCCTGTGAAAGCGGGTGGGCCTTATTCGATGGATATATCCGGTAAAAATAAAATTACGTTGCATGATATATTGATTGGTGATGTTTGGTTATGTGCAGGCCAGTCAAATATGGTGCACCAAATGATCTTGCATGGCATTCGTTATGCGGATGAAATTGCCAATGCAAATAATCCTGAGATAAGGCAATTCTGGGTACCCAATACAACCAATTTACAAGCGCCACAAAATGATTTATCGTTTGGTTCATGGAAATGGGCCAACTCTACGGATGTGCAGCAATTTTCGGCAGTAGCATATTTCTTTGCTAAAGCTTTGTATGAAAAATACCATGTTCCCATTGGTATTATCAATGCAAGCTGGGGCGGCATTCCCATTGAATCGATGATGAGTGAAGATGCGTTGAAGAATTTCCCAAACATTCTTACAACAGTTGAAAAAAATAAAGACACGGGTTATATTAACGAAACCAACCGCAAGGCATTTGCTGCCATGCAATCAATGCCCAGGCCGGAAGATAAAGGCATAAATGAAAAATGGTATGACCCATCATATACTCCAAAACAATGGCGCACCATAGTTATTCCCGGTTATTGGGAAGACCAGGGCGTGAAAGATTTAGATGGCACTGTTTGGTACAGAAGAGAAATTGATGTGCCTGCATCAATGGCCAATGCACAGGCAAAAGTTTTTTTAGGAAGAATTGTAGATGCAGATGAATTATATATTAACGGAACAAAAGTTGGCAGCACCGGTTATATGTACCCGCAACGCCGTTATTCAATTCCGGATGGCGTTTTAAAAGCAGGCAAAAATTTATTTGCTGTTCGCGTTACCAACAATTTTGGCAAAGGCGGTTTTGTGCCTGATAAACCTTACCAGTTAATAGCAGGCAATGATACTGTTGATCTTACAGGTTACTGGAAATATAAAATTGGCGCTGTAAATGTGCGCCGTAAAAATGGCGCGTTTACACCAGCTATTGCTTTGCAAAATCAACCAGCAGCTTTATACAATTCCATGATAGCACCATTGGTTAATTACGCTATCAAAGGTTTTGTATGGTACCAGGGTGAAAGCAATACAGGCAGGTTTGATGAATACGCAAAGCTGCAACCTGCCATGATCAACGACTGGCGCAGCAAATGGCAACAGGGTGGCCTGCCGTTTTTGTTTGTACAGCTTCCCGGTTTTATGGATTATAATTATCAGCCATCCGAAAGCAATTGGGCTGCCTTCAGGGCGGCGCAGGCAAAATCATTATCAATTCCAAACACGGCGATGGTGGTTGCCATTGATTTGGGTGAATGGAATGATATTCATCCGGACAGGAAGAAACCTGTTGGCGACAGGCTTGCTTTATCCGCTGAAAAAATTGCGTATGGAGAGAATATTGTTTATTCAGGCCCAACGTATCAATCGCAAATGATTGATGGAAATAAGATTATTCTTTCATTTATAAATACAGGAAGTGGTTTGTCAACAAGTGATGGCGAAGCGCCTGCTGAATTTGCTGTTGCCGGTGATGACAAAAAATTTGTTTGGGCAAATGCGAAAATTGAAGGCAATACAATTGTTGTATCAAGCGATGAAGTGCCCAATCCAAAATATGTGCGTTATGCCTGGGCTGACGATCCTGTTAATCCCAACTTAATTAATAAGGAAGGATTACCGGCAGCGCCGTTTGAAACCCCCATACCCTGAGAGGACAGGATAATTAAACCGGTTCAGTCTTAAGACTGAACCAGTCTGCAAAAACTAAAAAAACACTCAACAATGAATAAACTTTTGCTCATCGCAATTACAGCATCATTTTTATATGTTACTTCTGCTGCACAAGACACCACCATCAACGGTATTACCTATCCAAAGCCATCGGATTTTACAGCGCAGCAAAACCAGGAAAATATGATGCAGCAACTGGGCATTACGCAATTAAGGCCCGGCCCAAGCGGGAATGAAACTGCGCCCAATCATGCCAACTACGATACAACGCTTGCAGATCCCTGCCCGCAACTGCCGGATATACTTACCATGAAAGATGGCAAAAAAGTAACAACGCCTGAAATGTGGAAAGCACGCCGTGCGGAGATTATAGAAGATTATGAACGTGAAGTGTATGGAAGAATTCCGAAGCATGTTCTAGAAGTGAAATGGGAAGTTAAAGTAACCGACCGTGAATTTATATTCCCCGGTTTTATACCGGTTGTTGCCAAACAAATAGTCGGACATGTGGATAACAGCTCCTATCCATTGGTGAATGTTGATATTAAAATGATGCTCGTAATTCCCATGAATGTTAAAGGCCCGGTGCCTGTGCTGATGATGTTTGGGCAGCCGTCTTTTCCCGCGCCTGCGCAACCATCTAATGATGATATGGAAATATTAAATGCAACCTTTAAAGACCTGATGATAAAAACCAATCCTGCTGTGAAAGCTGTTTTTGATAAGTATCCCGCTTACACAGCCATTACAAAAACCAGTATCAATTTTTTTGCACCGGCGCGTGTTGGTGACGCACCGCCAACAGAACAACTGCTGGCGGCAGGCTGGGGTTATTGTATAATAGATCCTAACAGCATACAGGCCGATAACGGTGATGGCTTAACCAAAGGCATTATTGGTTTGGTGAATAAAGGGCAACCGCGTAAACCCGATGACTGGGGTGCATTGCGTGCCTGGAGCTGGGGCGCAGCAAGAGCATTGGATTATCTTGAAACAGACAGTTTGGTGGATGCAAAAAAAGTGGGTATTGAAGGCGTATCAAGATATGGAAAAGCAGCACTGGTTACGTTAGCGTTTGAGCCGCGTTTTGCAACAGCATTAGTGGGTTCACCCGGAAAAGGCGGTGCTACTTTATTGCGGCGCAATTATGGCGAAGCCGTTGAAAGCCTTACTGGTGGTGAATCTTACTGGATGGCTGGCAACTTTTTAAAGTATGGCACGGAAGCATCCAAATTTGGTAAAATGACCGGTTGTGATTTGCCCGTTGACGCGCATGAATTAATTGCCCTGTGTGCGCTGCGGCCTATGTTTTTGAGTTATGGTATTCCTGAAAAGGGCGATGCCAACTGGCTTGATCATCGGGGCAGCTATAAAGCCATTATTGCTGCCGGTACTGCCTATAAATTACTGGGCGCAGAAGACCTCGGCGTTTCCAACGATTATATGAAAGAATATATGCCGCCTGTTAATGTTGGCTTATTAAACGGACAACTTGCCTGGCGCCAGCATGATGGCGGTCATACTGATGCGCCTAATTTTAAATATTTTATTCCGTGGGCCAATGAGATGCTGGGATATGAAAAGCAAGCGCGGTAAATAAGGCTTTCATAATATTTATTTAAGACGGTCTTATTTATAGTTCACAAGCTATTTAATTTCCTGTTTCAGCAGGAACAAGCCAAACCCACGTGAACTTGTAAACTGCTTACAGGGCACAAGGTTCAGCGCTGTAATCCTGCATATATTTATTTAACTGCAACTTTGCAGCTTATTTTTGACAGCTATGTATATAAATGACTGGAATGATACCATTATAGCGATAGCAACACCGCAGGGCATTGGTGCAATTGGCGTTATTCGTTTAAGCGGGAATAAAGCGATTGAAATCGCTGACGCATTATTTCCAAATAAAAATCTTATTGAACAACCTTCACATACATTGCATGTTGGCATTTTAAAAAATAAGGATGCTGTTATTGATGAAGTGGTCGTTTCATTATACAAGGCCCCCCGCTCCTACACTGGCGAAAATGTGGTGGAGATTTCCTGCCATGGCTCAGCTTATATTCAGCAAAAAATACTCGATGCCTGCATAGAAAAAGGTGCAAGGCTGGCAAAGCCCGGCGAGTTTACACAACGTGCTTTTTTAAACGGCAAGCTTGATCTTGCACAGGCAGAAGCCGTAGCCGATTTAATTGCCAGCAACACAGAAGCCAGCAGGAAAACAGCTCTGCAAAATATGCGTGGCGGTTTCTCCGGCGTGCTTAAAAATTTAAGGGAACAGTTATTAAAATTTTCTGCGTTAATAGAACTGGAACTTGATTTTTCGCAGGAGGATGTGGAGTTTGCAGACCGCACACAATTCTACGCACTGATTTCAGAAGCAGCAACAATAACAGGCAATCTATTACAGTCATTTAAGCTGGGTAATGTTATTAGAAATGGTGTGCAGGTTGCTATCATTGGCAAACCCAATGCAGGCAAATCCACATTGCTTAATACTTTATTGAATGAAAACCGCGCTATTGTAAGCGATATTGCCGGCACTACAAGAGATACGATTGAAGAAATCATCAATATTGAAGGGATTTTATTCAGGCTGATTGACACGGCGGGTATAAGAACCAGTGATAATGAAATTGAAACGATCGGTGTTGAAAAAAGTTTGGAAAAAATGCGCAACGCAGATATTGTGGTTTACATGTTTGATTGTGCGCATGAAACAAAAGAAAACCTGCTGCATGAACAGCAGCAGCTTATATCAGCCGGTAAAAATTATCTGCTTATTGGCAACAAGCTTGATCTAATGAATGCTGATGACATCATTAAAAAATTTGACGAGCTTGATATTTTGTTTATTTCTGCCAAAGAACATACACATGTAAATCTTTTAAAGAAACGGCTGGTTGAAGAAGTTATAACCGGAAGCATAGAAACGGAAAATGTAGTTGTAACAAATGCACGGCATTATGAAGCGCTGCAAAAAGTAAGTGAAGCATTAGCGGATATACGAAAAGGAATGGATGATAAACTTCCCGGCGATCTTATCGCTTTAGACATTCGCCGCTGCCTCTATTATCTTGGTGAAATAACGGGCCAGATAACAAACGAAGACCAGTTGGATTATATATTTAGTAAGTTTTGTATCGGAAAGTAAATCTCCTACTCTTTTTAATTATGTATCTATACTTCAATTAGTTATGTTCACAAATTTTTCTCTTATTTGTTGCCAATCACTACTTTTTTAGTTATATTCGTTGCCTGATTGTTGCCCACAGTAGCCAAATTTGTTGCCCGCCAACAAAAAGGCGATGAAGGAGAAAAGATGCTACACACAGCAACAAGCAGCTACATCCAGCTACACAAGGCAACATTTATGAGTAGTAATATTCGCTTAGAAAAAACCTGCAACTTTTGCGGTAATTGCTTTACCGCGAAAACAACTGTTACACAATTTTGTTGCGATAATTGTGCAAAGCGAGCTTACAAACAACGTAAGCGAATAGTCAAAATCAAAACAGCCATTCAGGAAGAAAAGCAAAAGATTGTTACTGCATTTAATTCCGTTGTAGTTCAAAAAGATTTTCTCAGCATAGATGAAACCTGCCAGCTTTTGGGTGCCAGCAGATGGACCATTTACAGGCTTATTGATAAAGGTCAATTAAAAGCCGGTAAGCTTGGAAGTCGCACTATCATTTCACGCAAGGCAATCGATAACCTCTTTAATACTTCAATTATATGAATGTAACGCTTAGACAACGTCAGAAAGGCGATAAGATCAGCCTTTATCTCGATTACTACGAAGATGGAAAACGCAAGTATGAATACTTAAAAATGTACTTGATTCCAACACCTGAAAAAGGTAAGCTCACCAAGGAGCAAAAAAAACATAATGATGATACTTTGGCTTTAGCGGAAGCTGTAAAATCAAAGCGCCATCTTCAAATTAAGAATGAAGAATTTGGTTTCAGAGATACAGAAAAAACGAAAGCCAGTTTTCTTGCTTACTTTGAAATGCTTACGGAAAAAAGAAAAGATAGCGAAGGCAATTGGGGAAATTGGAGCAGCACATTAAAGCATTTGCAAGAGTTTGCAAAGTTTGATATTACTTTCAAAGAGATTGATAAAACCTGGCTTGAAGATTTTAAATATTATTTAAAGCATACAGCTAAGACAAAAAACAAAAAGCCGCTTTTACAAAATTCGCAGTCCTCTTATTACGGCAAAGTAACTGCAGCGCTAAAAGAAGCTGTGAAAGCAGGCATTATTTCAACTAATCCAGCAAACCAGGTAGATTGTATAAAGCCTGATGATCCAAACAGGGAGTTCTTAACTTTTGAAGAACTGCAAGCGGCAGCTAAAGTAGAATGTGAACTTCCTATTTTAAAACAAGCGTTTATCTTTTCAGCATTAACCGGGTTAAGATGGTCAGATATTAAAAAATTAGTTTGGTCAGAAATACAAAGTTCAGGCGATAGTTATTATATAAGGTTCAGGCAGAAGAAAACAAAAGGTGCAGAAACATTGCCTATATCAAAACAGGCTTATGATTTATTAGGAAAAAGAGGTAAACCGGAAGAAGGAATTTTTGAAGATTTAAAATATAGTGCATGGAATAATTTAAAATTAAGAGAGTGGGTAATGAAAGCAGGCATTACAAAACATATTACTTTCCATTGTGCAAGACACACATATGCAACACTTCAATTAAATTTAGGAACTGATATTTACACCGTTTCAAAAATGTTAGGGCACAGGCATTTAAAAACAACAGAAGTTTATGCAAAAGTGATTGATAAGAAGAAACAGGAAGCGGCTAATCGTATTCAGTTAGAGCTATGAATAACGACTTAGAATTATATCATAATCTACTATTTATAAACCGCCCATGGTTAGATAACACAACCAGCGAGCAAAAGTTCCGGCAGTTATTGCATGAACTGCCACAAGAAAATTTAGCGCAACAACCCATTTATGAATTAGTATTTCCAAAACCACTGACAGCAAAACAAAAGTATTATTGTACACTGCTTAACAATGAAGCCAACCGTTATATAAACAACATCCACAGTTTAATTAACCAGGCATCAAATGACAATGAAAAAAAGTTTTGGGTAAACACAACGCTATATAAAAAACTCAAAGACAAATTAACGCAGACAGAAACGGTAATAAAGAAGAATAATTTCTTCCTTACTGACATCAACGATAAGAATCAACAACAAGAACATTTAGATAACACTTACATTATCCAAAATCTAAAATATCAGTTGATACGCTTGTATTTAGAACTTCAGAACAGCTTTCCTGCTTATGTTAAAGAAGACATGCTTAATGAAGAAGATATTCATAAACTCTATTTTGGCGAACCTTCACCAGACAAATCTTTTATTGTTCCTGCTGCTAATTACAACTTCCCTAAAGCTAAACAACCATTAATAATTCAGGATGAAATTAAATTTCAACCTATAAGAGCTGATTTTGGTGTTGTTCCAAAAGGTATTTTGAAATATTCGGATGTAATAAAGACACCAGATAAGTTCTCGGTATTTGAAACCGAATTATTCCATCAGGAATTAATAAATCAACAATATAAATTTAGCAAAAGGCATGGTCAGGTGTTAGAGTTAGCAGCTGCGTATCAAATATTGATAAAAAAGAAATATTTCAACGATTATTATTTTCCCGGTAGAAAAAAAATTGCCGATTTACATATACGCAAATTTTTAAACAATCGCTATTCAGCAAATATTGATAGAGAGTTCAGAAATTTTAATAATAGCAAATTATTAGAGAAATATATTCAAACAAAACTTTGGTTAACCTTGATTATTTAGTTCTCAATGCTGGTATTTTCACCAGTTTATACCAAACCAAAATACCAACAAATTAATAAAACCCTTACTGCATAAGCATTTTAGCCAATTAAAAAATACCAAAGCAGCACTACCAATTACTTCTCTTCATCTTGCAGCCAGCTTCGGTAATCGAAGTTGACTTTAGCGCTAAAGTCCATTTTATAACTTTTAAAATCGTTTAAAAATGGACGAAATATTAGAACGTCTCGATAAAATCGAAAGACTTATACAAAGCCAAAATTTAGTACAGAAAGATGTGCTCAATTTCAATGAAGCATGTGCTTATCTGGAGCTATCACACTCACATTTGTACAAGCTAACCAGTACAAGACAGATCCCTCATTTCTGCCCGCAGGGTAAGAAGCTTTATTTCAATCGGCACGAAATCGATGCATGGCTGCAACGCAACCGGCAAACCACGATCGATGAAATAGAAAAACAGGCAACCAATTACATCATCAAAAAAGCGAGGGTGTAACATGGCACACATCATCTTTTCAGAAGAGGCTTACCAGGCAATTAGGCAGCGGCTTACACGCATGGAAGCGATGCTTAAAACAAAACAAAACAATCCGCAGGATGTGTTTGTCGACAACCAGGAGTTCTTGCAAATTATGAATATCAGTAAACGTTCCGCTCAAACATGGCGCGACCAGAAACTGATTGCATTCTCACAGATCGGTAATAAAATTTATTACCGTATGGGCGACATTATGCAACTCCTGCAAAAGAACAGAACCGAAGCAAAAAACTAAGCTTCTATTCCGTAATATTTAAACGCTTAAAATGGCATCCGCAACAATATTTACCGGCTACAGTACGCCGGTAGAAAACAGGTCATTAATTCTTATCACAAAAGATATTAAGGAAGGCAAGTATAAAAATGAGATTGAAAAAATAAGAGCATTGGCAGCAGAAGGAAAGAACGATGAAGCTGATAAACTTAAAAGAAAACTTTTAGCCTTTACTCCATCGGCAACTTTTATAGGCGGTCGCACAAAGGAATGCTTAGATATGTATAGCCAGTTTGTAATTCTCGATTTGGATAATCTTACACCTGGCGAAATCAACACGGCATTTATGAAAGTGATAGCAATACCTTATACGTTTAGTTGCTTTCGCAGTCCAATTAATGGCTTAAAAATCCTTGTTGAAATAACAAGTACACAAGAGTTTCATGAACAGGCATATAAACAGGTGGCAGACTATTATGAACAACAATTAGGATTAATTGTTGACCGTTCAGGTAAAGATATTACAAGGCTTTGCTTTGTTTCTTACGATCCTGATGCTTATCGTACTATCAATAATGAAAAGTTTCCGATAATTATTGATGGAATACTTCAAAAGGAAAGTGTAACAACAATGCTTTCAAAAAATGAAGATCATCAAACCGAAGAATCAAACAAGTTTGTTTTAGCCTTTGAAATGCAAATCAAATTCACTAATCAAAAATCTGAATACACATTGCACAACAGGAATAACTATATCTACCTGTTGGCATCTAATTGCAACAGGGCAGGCATCCCGGAAGCTGATACAATTGCTCTGGCATCACAGCAATTTAATTTATCGGAAAATGAAATTAAAACAACAGTTCGTAGTGCATATATGCATCATATTAATGAACATGCCGTGTACACTTCGTCGACATTAGAATATTATTTGCCCACGCAAAATGATCTATCAACGTTACCGGATGAAATATTTCCTGCGCTTCCCGACTTCCTTCAAAGAATAGTAAAGATTGCAACCTCAAAAGAAGAACGTGATATACTTTTATTAGGTTCCATTGTTGCATTAAGTTCTTGTCTGCCTAATCTCATTGGTTATTACGATAGCAAAAAAGTAAATGCAAACTTGTATCTTTTTATTACGGCGCAGGCTTCTGCAGGAAAAGGCAGGCTAATACATTGCCGCCAGTTAGTTGCTCCAATTCATAAAGCAATGAGAACACAGGCAAACGCACTTAAAAAAGAATATGATGCTCAAATGCTCGATTATAATAGCAAAAAAGGAAAAGATTCCAATCTTGAAAAGCCAGTTAAACCACCGGAAAAAATGCTGTTCATTCCTGCGAACAATAGTAGTACAGGCTTTTTTCAATTATTAAATGATAGTGGTGGAAAGGGTTTCATTTTCGAAGCGGAAGGCGATACAATGTCACAGGCATTTAAAAGCGATTATGGAAATTACAGTCATGGCTTTCGTAATGCTTTCCAACACGAACCGATTACTTATTATCGCAGAACAGATAGAGAGTATGTGGAAATAGAACGTCCTTGTCTTTCTGCTTTACTTTCAGGAACGCCAAAACAAATAAGCAGCTTAATTCCTAATGCTGAAAACGGTTTGTTCAGTCGTTTCATGTTTTATGTAATGAACATTCAGGATGTTTGGAAAAACGTTTTTGAAAACAATGCGAATAAAGGCTTGGATGAATACTTTGCAAATCTTGCATCTGAATTTTATACGTTATACCAGGCGTTGAATAATCAACCTGAAATTGTTTTTACACTTACATCAGAACAGGAAAATCTTTTCAACCAATACTTTGCCGAAGCGCAAACAATGTATATTAGTTTAAAGGGAATTGATTATGTCGGCACAATTCGCCGCTCAGGTCTTATAGCGTTTCGCATGATGATGGTAATTTCTGTTTTAAGAATTTTGGAAACAGGTGAATTATCTAATCAACTTATTTGTGAGAATAATGATTTTGAAAGTGCGTTGAAAATGATAAAGCTATTGGTTAAGCATGCAGCTAAAGTATATTCTGATTTGCCGGAAGAACCAATTAAAACAAAACCCAAAAATCGTAAAGAACGTTTTCTTAACGCATTACCTTATACATTCAATCGGCAAACTTATTTATCTGAAGCAGATAAATTAGGAATACCTGATAAAACGGCGCAGGGTTATATAACAGAATTTGTGAAAGCCGGTTTGCTTAATAAACATGGGCAGGATCAATATATAAACCCAGCCAAAGCAAAGCCTGATTCCTGAGTTTTGCTTTTTAGGATGTTCAGGAAACAGGGAAAATATTATTTGTCATTTCCTCAAATCCTTAAATCCTTATTTATATACTTGTGAATAATTTGCTTTCTCTTGCTTTCCCTTGCTAAACCTGTTAGCTTATATTTGTTGATACTTGACAAGTCAAAAAATTAATGATATGTAAAGATCTAAATGTTTATAAAATTAAAGACAATGGCAAACCTATTTGGAGAAAAGATAAAACAGTTGAGAACAGAAAATAATTTGCTTCAAAAACAGGTAGCAAGTCCATTGGGAATTGATCCACCAATGCGCAGTAAAGTCGATAGAGATGAAAGGCGAGTAAAACGCTAACAGATAAAGAAGTTGGCAAAATTGCTTTTCACTTCTTCTGACAAACTTGTTGCACTGTGGCTTGCTGTCAAATGTATGATTTAATTAAAATAAAAAAATTAGCTATGCAGGCAATTGATAATTTAATCAATGAATTTAAACCAAAACAATCAAAGTATTATTGATGAATACACTCAAAAATCTTTGCACTCCTCGAAACTTTGAAAAGGATGTAGATGTTCAGGATATAACTGATATGCTTGAGGGTCGTGTAGATCCTGCCTTGTTTTTTGTCACGAACTACAAAACACAGGGAATGTCAGTTCTTTTTAAAACTGCTTTCGAACGGTTTAAGGGAAATAGCCAACAGCAATTAATAAAGCTTACGCAAAGCATGGGAGGTGGCAAACCACTTAACAT
>JAEWJV010000619.1 GCA_023386395.1 Bacteroidota bacterium | reverse complement strand
CCGGTTTCTTTTTCCCGCACAATGGTAATAGCGGTCATCATAGTACAGATAAGCATCAATACCATTGCCATTACACCGGGCACAAAGCTATAAGCACCTTTTAACTGGGGATTGTATAACATGCGCGACTGCACATTTATCTGGTAGGGGATAATTGCAGTTGAATTTAAAGACTGCTGATAATCTGTAATAATGGCCGTTGCGTAATTTATTAAAGTGGTTGCAATATTTGGATCTGATGCATCGGTAACCAATTGTACCTGGGCTTTATTTATATGCCTTAAATCTTCACCAAATGTTGAAGGCAGCACAAGCACTATTCTTGCCGTATTGGTTTGAAAGGTTCTTATTATTTCATCGGGGTTATGCAGTACTGCTGTAACATTAAAATAACGGCTGGCGCTTATTTTATTTACAATCTGAGAGGCTGCAGCGTCTTTTGACTGGTCAAGTATGGCAATGGATTCATTCTTTACTTCGTTGGTTAATGCAAACCCGAAAATAATTATTTGTGCAAGCGGCATTCCAAGCAGTATGAACATCGTCCGCCTGTCGCGCCAGATATGATAGAATTCCTTTTTTATAAATGAAAAAAATTGTTTCATGCCCAGTCCCGGAAGGGAATATTTTATTTTTGAATTAAGGTGCTTACACCATTTGAATGTTGTATATTGATTATGGCATATTGATTTTTTTCATAATCAACAACATTCGATTCTTTACTGCTAACTGTCACTTCTTGTGGCCTTCCTTGCCAGTTGCAGAAAAACTTCATCCATAGATGTTGCATGAAAATTTTCTTTTAATGCAACAGGTGTATCCAGCGCATCGATTCTTCCATCTACCATAATCGAAACACGGTTACAGTATTCTGCTTCGTCCATATAGTGCGTTGTTACAAAAACGGTGATGCCTTTTACCGAAGCATCGTAAATAAGGCTCCAGAATTCACGGCGCGTTACAGGATCAACGCCACCAGTTGGTTCATCTAAAAAAACTATTTGCGGCTCATGGAATATCGCAACAGAAAATGCCAGCTTTTGTTTCCATCCCAATGGTAATGAACCAACCAGTTTATCAGCCTCGTCTTCAAGATGCAACTGTTGCAGCAAAAGCGCTGTTTTATCTTTTATATATTTATTGCTCATGCCATATATGCCGGCATAGAAACGAATGTTTTCTTTCACCGTTAAATCTTCATACAAAGAGAATTTCTGGCTCATATAACCAATACTGCGTTTAATAGCTTCCGTTTTTTTATAAACATCAAAACCTGCAATGGTTGCCTTGCCCGATGTTGGTAAACTTAAACCGCACAACATGCGCATGGCTGTGGTTTTGCCTGCTCCGTTAGCGCCGAGAAAACCAAAAATTTCTCCTTTATGCACGTCAAATGAAATATGGTCAACAGCAATAAAATCACCAAAGCGCTTGGTAAGCTGTTCCGTTTGTATGATGATATCGTTTGCCATATTAATTTTTCATCAGGTGCAAAAAGCTGTCTTCAATTGTTGGTTTAATTTGTTGTATTACGAGTTCTTTATTTCCTTTTTCTTCAAGGTATTTTTGCAAGGTTTCTTCGCTGAAATCTTCTTTCATTACAGCATGATGATATTCGCCAAAAGCGTATGCATCTTCAATTGCATCAAAAGCATTCAGGTCTTTTAGCAGGCTATACATATTTGTTGCTTTAATGCCCAGGATGGTTTGCTTAAACGATCCTGTTATTTCTGCTGGTGTACCGGTTGAAAGCAGTTTACCCTGCTGCATTAAAGTAATGCGGTCGCATAAACCGGCTTCATCCATATATGGCGTTGAAACGAGAATGGTGATGCCTTGTTGTTTCAGGCGTTTCAGCATGTCCCAAAATTCTTTTCTTGAAACTGCATCAACGCCTGTTGTTGGCTCATCAAGAAATAAAATAACTGGCCGGTGAATCAGCGCACAACTCAATGCCAGCTTCTGTTTCATGCCTCCGGATAGTTTGCCTGCTTTTCTTTTTTTAAAAGGTTCTATCTGTATATAAATGTCTTTGATGAGATCGTAATTCTTTTCAATAGTTGTATTGAAAATAGTGGCGAAAAAATTCAGGTTTTCTTCAACGCTTAAATCCTGGTACAGGGAAAACCGGCCGGGCATGTATCCAACTTTTTTGCGGATGGCTTTAAAATCTTTTACAATATCTGAACCGTCCACAGAAGCATTTCCGCTGTCTGGCAGCAGCAGCGTTGTCAACATGCGGAACAATGAAGTTTTGCCGGCGCCATCAGGCCCGATAATACCAAAGATTTCAGCCGGCGAAACATCGAATGAAACATCCTTTACAGCCTTAATTTCTTTTTCCTTGCCGTAATTTTTGGAAAGATTATTTACAATTACTGATTGCATATTTTATGTGTTGATGTAAGCTTGTTCAGGCTGCAGTATTGCTAATAGCTTGCAGCTAACAGCTTATAGCTTTATCTCTCCATACATTCCAATCTTTAAATAGCCATCATTTTTTACTTTAACCTTTATGGCATATACAAGATTGGCCCTTTCATCTTTCGTTTGAATGGTTTTTGGCGTGAATTCAGCTTTATCAGATATCCATATAATTGTTCCGGCATATTCGCGGTAATGATTGGCGCCGCTGTCAATATAAATTTTGGCAGGCTGGTTAAGCTTTACGGTTGAAAGTTGTGTACCTGTTATATAAGCACGGAGATTGAGATAGCTTATATCTGCAATCTTATACAAGGCTTTGCCCGGCGATGTTACTTCACCAGCTTCCGCATATTTGGTAAGTACCGTTCCATTGATTGGGTTAACAATATTTGCTTTTGATAATTGTTCACTCAATTGTGCCACCTGTTTTTGCATCGGGTCTTTTTCGCTTAATATGCTGCGGTTTTGTGTGCCTGTGTTTGTTAGCTGAACTTTTATTTGTTGCTGCGTAACCTGCATTTGTTTTTTAGCAGCATCCACCTGTGTGTTTATATCATCCACCTGCCGTTGTGTAACGGCGCCATCCTTCAGCATATTCTGAAAGCGTTGCTGGTCTTTTAAAAGGTTGTTTAATTGTGTTTGCTGAACGGCAAGCTGGTCTTCCAGTAATTTTACCTGGGGCTGTACATCGCTCATTTTTTCTTTTAGTGATTGGATAGAAGCCTGTACCTGCTGTTTTTGAAGCAGCATGTTTAAGGAGTCTATCTTGCCTACAACAACGCCCGCCTGCAAAGTATCGCCTTCGTGCACGTCAAAGGAAAGTATCTGGCCGCCCAACTGTGCTGAAACGATTACTTCATCTGTTTCAAATGTGCCTGAAGCATCAAACTGGTTTTCATTATTGTTGCAGGCAAAAAAAATTGTTGCAAGGGCTGCAATACATGTATATTCTTTTATTGCAAACATAAAGGGGCTGTTTTATTGTTTACTTTTTATAGATTGAATAATAAGCTGAGGAACTGTTTTTTTCCTTTCTTCAATCATTGCTTCATAATCTTTTTTGCTAATGCCTGCTGCATGCTGCAGGATTGGCTGCGCCGCGAAAGGAAATATGCATAATGATAAGATATTCACGAGCAATTGCAAAGGATGAACAGGTTTTATTTTTTTTTGTTTTATGGCTGTTTCAATCATATTGGTAAAAGCTTTTAAAGGCAGCTTTTGCCTCTTCCATAACTTTTTTAAAAACACTTCCTGCTGGCGGCTGGCTTCACTTAATATAAAAACAGGCAGGTAAGGCACTTTAGCCACCTGGTTTATATATTCATTGCATAATTCTTCTATTTTTTCAAATATGGGTTTATCCGATTCAAGAATGGAGCTTAGCACAGGGAAAAGATGATTGGTGGCGTCAACAAAAATGGTTTCAAATAATTTATCCTTGCTTCGGAAATAATAGTGCAGCATGGCTTTATTAATGCCAGCTCTATCGGCAATATCCTGCATCCTGGCTCCGTGCATGCCTTTATCAAAAAAAACCTGCCTGGCTGCTTCAAGAATCTTTTGTTCTGCGGAATGGTCTTTGCTTTTAACCATACGATTTAACCAAATGGTTAACAAATATAAATACTTTTATAATTTACATATAGAATTTCAGTAATTGTTGCCACAAATGCACAGGCTTTTATGTGTGCCTGTGGCTAAACAAGAATATTCTAAAGATTTCGCTATAATATGTAAATAGGAATTGTATTATTCCTGTAATTCATAAAAATCTTTAATTTGAGCGCATGAAAAGTATAATGAAACCACTCTTCTTCGCTGCAGCTTTTATAGCTTTTACTGGTGTTCATGCACAGAATTATGAAAAGCTGCATTTTAAATCAATCCTTTGCGATACGCATAATGATGTTATCAGCACCTGTCTTGAAAAAAACTACAGCTTCGACCAGGACCTTACCGGCAAAACGCACAGTGATTTGAACCGCATGTCTAAAGCTGGCGTAGACGTGCAGGTTTTCAGTATATGGTGCGATGGCACGCAGGTAAACCCATATAGTTTTGCCAACCGGGAAATTGATACGCTGTATGCATGGGTTAAACGCAACCCTGAAAAGATGATGCTTGTAACTAATTCAACTGAATTAATGCAGGCTGTAAAGCAACATAAACTTGCAGCTATGATTGGTGTGGAAGGCGGCCATATGATTGAAAACAGTTTAAGTAACCTTGATAATTTATATGCACGTGGCACCCGTTATTTAACACTAACCTGGAATAATAATAATGAATGGGCTACGAGCGCCAAATTTGAAACCGATTCCGCTCAATCGCAGCATAAAATGGGGCTTACAGATTTTGGAAAACAAATAGTGCAGCACATGAATAAAATAGGAATGATGGTGGATGTAAGCCATGTGGGCGAAAAAACTTTTTGGGATGTAATTAATACCACAACAAAACCAATTATTGCATCGCACAGCGATGCATATTCTATTTGCCCGGTGCCAAGGAATTTAAAAGATGACCAGATAAAAGCTATTGCAAAGAATGGCGGCGTTATACAATTGAATTTTTATTCCGGGTTTTTAGATAGCGGGTTTGACAGGAAGGAAAAAGCATTCGAAGCGCGCCATGCCGCGGAAAAAGATTCTTTGGTGAAAACCGGCAAGAATGAATTTTTTGCCGAAAATGCATTGTTTATAAAATATGCAGATGAAGTACGTGATTTACGTGCGCCATTTCATTTAATACTCGATCATCTTGATTATATAGTTAAGCTCGTTGGTGTTGACCATGTTGGTATGGGCAGCGATTTCGATGGTATCAGTTTTCCGCCGCAGGATATGGATGATGTTACTGCCTACCCTTTAATTACAAAAGCTTTGCTGGAACGGGGTTACAATAAAACAGATATTGAAAAAATATTAGGTGGAAATTTTATAAGGGTATTGAAAGCGAATGAAGTAAAATAACTTTTACCTGTTAATGATTATGGCGGAAGAATAAATCTTCCGCCATTTTTATGTGATTATTTCATCAAATATGGTTGTATTGCTTTTTGCCATATGGCATAACCGTTTGCATTCATGTGCAGGCTGTCGCTTAAAAATATTTCAGGCTTTGCATCTTTATTTTCATTTAGCATAGGCTGGTACACATCAACAAAAGAGGCATGCTGTTGTTTGCCGATATAATCGGTGATCATCTTATTGGCTTCCGTCATTTGCGGCCAGTATTTTCTCCGGCTGGGGCTTGGCTTAATGGAGATAAATACCACCGGTACATTTGCCAGTTTGGAACGGATGATCGCATATAAAGTTTTAAAACGTTCAAACACCATATCCGGGGAAACATAATCCTTTACCGCAAAATCATTTTCACCACAGTAAATAACTATTTCTTTTGGCTGATATGGAAAGATGATATCGTTGGCATAGCGGATAAGATCAGGTAAAGAAGATCCGCCAAAGCCGCGGTTTAAAATAGTATAACCTGGAAAATAGGATTGAACATCTGTCCATTTTGTAAAAGAAGAACTGCCAATGAATAATATGGGATGTTGCGGCGGCGGATTAATACTGTCCTGCGTTTTAAATTTCTGAATATCGTTGTAAAAGGGTGGTTGTTGTGCATGCAGGCTTAAAGAAAAAATAAAACAAAAAATAAAAAGATAACAGGCATTATGTTTCATGCTTTAACAGTTTGATTATTGCTTCAAAGATAACTGCCCTGGTAAATAATAATGCAATGAGTAATATTGAATTTCGGATGGCCCTTCTTGAAAGTGCATTACCGCAAGTGGCTGAAACGTTATCAGTCTTTCTTTGCCACCATGGTTAATATGGTTGCAATGCCCACCTGTTCATTAGCATCATCCAATATTTCAACCAGCCATTTTACAATGCCGCGTGGAATATCAGTTGTCTCTCTTTGTTCCTGCGGAATTTTTTCTTTACAGGTAAATTTTACATAGATCGCCGCACCCGGATAAACAGGTTTCGTAAAACGCAATTCATCAATACCATAATTTAATAACACAGGATTTTTTTCATAGCTGTCAACAAACAATCCTGCCGCAATACTCATAATAAAATAACCATGCGCTACCTGTTGCTCAAACATCGTTCCCGCAAAATCTGTATTGGTTAAATGTGCATAAAAATGATCACCGCTTAAATCGGCAAAGCGGTTAATATCTTCAGTTGTAATTATTTTTTTTTGTGTGATGAGTTGTTCACCAATCTGCAATTCCTCAAAATATTTTTTGAATGGATGAGTATTATCTTCAATACCTTTTGCATGTTGCTGATAAACGTTCGTGATATTAGTAATGCTTGTTGGCGAACCTTGTATCGCCACCCGCTGCATATAATGTTTTACGCCACGTATGCCGCCCATTTCTTCGCCGCCGCCAGCCCTTCCGGGCCCACCATGAATTAACATAGGCAACGGTGAACCATGCCCGGTACTTTCTTTGGCACAATCCTTATTAAGTATTAAAATCCTTCCATGATGCGGGCCTGCACCTAATACATATTGTTTTGCGGTTTTATCATTTGCTGTAACAATTGATGAACATAAAGAACCTTTGCCCATCTTGCTTAGAGCGATGGCTTCTTCCGCATTTTTATACGGCATAATGGTGCTTACAGGTCCAAATGCTTCCACTTCATGTACGGCTGCTGATGCAAAAGGGTTCTCATTCAATAATAATAATGGAGAGAGGAATGCGCCTTTATTGGCGTCGGCTTCAATAACTTCAACACTATCCAGTGACCCATAAATTAATTGTGATGATGCCAGCAGTTTTTGCACCTGCTGTTTTACTTCATTGCGCTGCGATTGTCCTGCCAGCGCGCCCATTCTTACTTTATCATTTAAGGGGTTGCCAATAACGGTTTGTGATAAAGATTTTGATAAAGCCTTCCATACATCTTCCATTTTGTTTTCCGGTACAAAAATCCTGCGGATAGCCGTGCATTTTTGCCCGGCCTTCACCGTCATTTCTTTTCTTACTTCTTTAATAAAAAAATCCCATTCGGCATCGGCAGGGTTTACATCATCGCCCAAAACAATGCAATTCAAACTGTCGGCTTCCATGTTAAAGGGCACTGATTCTTCTAAAATCCTGTTATGTTTTTTAAGCTTTAATGCAGTTGATTTGGAGCCGGTAAAAGTTATTACATCCTGCGATGTTACATGATCGAGTAAATCGCCAACGCTGCCGCATATCAATTGTAATGCGCCTTTTGGCAAAATGCCCGAAGCGATAATTTCCTTTACTACGGCTTCGGTTAAATAGCTTGTAACCGTTGCCGGTTTTACAATGGCCGGAATACCTGCCAGCCAGTTCACCGCGCATTT
>JAEWJV010000589.1 GCA_023386395.1 Bacteroidota bacterium | reverse complement strand
GTCCGTATCTTCTACACGAAGGGCCAGGTTTTTTTCTGTTTCCTTAAAAAGCCTGTCACGAATGTGGCGTGAGGTTACAAACTTGCCATCTTTACCATAAAAAGGAGAGTTATTAATGCCGAACATCATGTTCATGGTAGGCTCATCCACGCTTATCACCGGTAAAGCTTCAGGGTTTTCTGCATCGGCAATGGTATCGCCAATATTAAAATCTTCCAAACCCACTACGGCGCAAAGATCGCCGGCGAGAACCTCTGTTACTTTCTTTTTGCCCATGCCTTCAAACACATATAATTCTCTCACGCGGGCTTTTTTAACCGTGCCGTCAGTTTGCATTAAAGCAATTGGCTGGTTTTCTTTTATGCTGCCGCGGGTAACTTTTCCTATCGCTATCCTGCCAAGAAAAGAAGAATAGTCAAGTGAAGTTATCTGCAGCTGCAGAGGCCCTTCGCTCACCTTAGGCTCGGGCACATATTTTAAAATACCATCTAATAATGGCGTAATATCTTCAGAAGGCGTTAATGAATCGTTGAACCAGCCTTGTTTGCCACTGCCATAATACGTAGGGAAATTAAGCTGCTCTTCAGTGGCGTCGAGGTTAAAGAATAATTCAAAAATAGCGTCGTGCACTTCATCCGGGCGGCAGTTAGGTTTGTCCACTTTATTAATTACCACAATCGGGCGAAGGTTTAGCTGCAACGCTTTTTGCAGCACGAAGCGGGTTTGTGGCATAGGCCCTTCAAAGGCATCCACCAAAAGAATAACACCATCGGCCATTTTCAGCACACGCTCTACTTCTCCGCCAAAATCGGCGTGGCCCGGGGTATCAATCACATTTATCTTAACGTCGTTATAAGTAACAGCGGCATTTTTAGAAAAGATGGTAATGCCGCGTTCACGTTCCAGGTCGTTGCTGTCCATGATGAGTTCGCCGGTTTCCTGGTTGTCACGGAAAACCTTTGTTGCGCGGAGAATATTGTCAACGAGGGTGGTTTTACCGTGGTCAACGTGAGCGATTATCGCTATGTTCCTTATCTGCATTTTCAAAATTTGAGGCGCGAAGGTACGATAATCCGGCGGCGTGGCAAAAGGCTATTTGTTACCGTATTGTTGTTTATACGAAGGCACTCCGAAGGAAAAAATATTAGCATCACCGCCCTGTTTATGCATTGATTTGTAAAAACTATTGCAGAAACAATGCATAAAACGGACAGAATATTCAGAAAAACGGACAGAAAATCCATTAAAACGGACAAAAAATTGAAAAAGACGGACAGAATTCCTGTAAAGACGGACAAAATATTGAAGAAAACAGACAAAAAACTCAGAAAAACGGACAAATGAGAGTGGAAAATGGAAAGAATTTTCAAAAAAATGGAAAAAATATTGGGGAAAATGGAAAAAATACTGGGGGAAATGGAAAAAACAATCAATTAAATGGAAAGAATATTGAAGAAAATGGAAAAATCTTTCAAATAAATGTAAAAATCAGTGCGGGAAATGGAAAAAATATCGAGGCAAATGGAAAAAATAAAGCCCAAAATGAACGGTTTTCTTTCTTTAATAGCGTCAATTGCCTATGAAATAAAAAAACCGCTGCTGTGGTTGAACACAATAGCGGTGTTTATATAAAGAACTATAGATAAATTAGCTTTTACCGGTTGGTTTTGCCTGCTGTTGCTCCATTTCTTTCCAAAACTTCACTATGTCTTCTGCATGCTGCTTGTTGCGTGGCTTTAAATACACTTTCTGAATAACACCTTTTTCATCAATTACAAAAGTTGTACGATGCAGGCCCATAAATTTCCTTCCATACAATTGCTTTTCGCCCCAAACACCATACGTATTGATTATCTTATGCGCAGGATCGGCTATTAAAGTAAACGGTAAGCTGAACTTTTCTTCGAATTTTTTATGACTTTCAGAATCGTTAGGGCTTACGCCCACCACTTCAAATCCTTCCTTCTTTAATAAAGCATAATTGTCTCTTAAATTGCATGCCTGCACGGTGCAGGTGGGCGTATCGTCTTCAGGATAAAAATACAACACCAGTTTTTTGCCTTTATAATCTGCAAGCGAAACTGTGTCGCCATTCTGATCTTTGCCTTTAAACGCCGGGGCTTTCATGCCGGCTGTCAATGTTATCATAAAAACTATTGTTTTGTAAAATTATAGGTTTCAACGGTGGCATTGCCAGCCACATCCATGGCTGTTATGGTTAAAGTATGGCTACCGGCGGGGCAATGTTCATCAAAAGTATACGTAAAATAATCGCTTTTCTTGGCAAACATGAGCCAGGTGCCATCTTCAAGCGCTGCGCTAAAGCTGGCAATGCGGCTAACATCGTCGGTACACTTTACGGTTAACTTTTTCTGGCTGATAAAGGTAGAACCATCCTTCCAGGAGATGGGTGTAATCACCGGCGGCACTTCATCTACCAATAATCTTACATTGCCTAACTCATCAAAGCTGCTCAGCATCCAGTTTCCCTGCCATAAACCTTTTTTTACGGTAACAGATGAGCCACTTTTCAGTTCCATCACCACTTTATTCTTCTGGTTGCCGGTAAGTGCGGCCGCTTTCACCATTACATTGTATTCGTTATGAACAGGAATGGTATAATCGCCGATATGAACGGTGGGCGACACCTGTCTTGCATACGTGGCGCTGGTTTCATAAACACTTAAAGGCAGGGGATCGTAAAAAGCATTCGCATCAAAATGAATACTGGCGTTATTTGTCTTAATATTATTCACGCTGTTGGTATCGCAAACAATGGCATCGGCCGGAATAGTGTAATCTTTCTGCAAAGCCTCGTCATATTTCAATGAAAAGCTGATGGTGGTGGTGTTTTTCTTTTCATCGCTTAAAACAATTCTTATTTTATGGGTTTGATTATCGTTTAATGTGATCATTCCATCACCGTCAAGGGGCGTAAAAATGCTGAGTTTATTGCCGGGCAACCGCGAAAGGTATTGAATGCCCTGTTTGTTCACCACCCATCGCTTATAATCCATGCTGGCATTTACGTAGCGACTGGCAGGATACAGGAAATCGTTTACTTTAAATTCAAACTGCAAGGCATCGTCCACATATAAGGCAGTATGATAAACGCCAAACTTAAAAGATGAGGCATTGTTCATATCCTGCATTCTCACACCAAGGGAAACAATAGGCGAGCCCACTCTTACAACGGGCGTGGTGGTGGTATAAACGCCATTCTTCTTAATAATGGAAAGCGATTGCGGTGAAACGGTGTAAGCGCTGTACCTTCTGTCGTACCAGTAAAGGCCATATACGATAGGCGCGATATGATCGGTTAAAGGCATGCCGAATAATAAAGGATTATAATTATTGCCGGTTTCGGTATCGCGTATTTCAAAATGTAAATGCGGCCCCTGTGAACCGCCGGTGTTGCCGCTGTTGGCAATAAACTGGCCTTTGGTAACGGGGAATAAATTGGCCGGGAGTTCAAAGTCCTGTTCCCAGCTCTGGTCTTTATATTGTTTATCTCTCAAATACTTTTCCAGGGCAGGATAGAAAGAATTTAAATGCGCATACAAAGTGGTATAGCCATTTGGGTGGTTAATATAAATGGCATGGCCATAACCATACTTTTCAATTTTTACGCGGCTTACATAACCGTCTGCGGCGGCGTGCACGGGCAGGTTTTCGCGGGCCTGTGTGCGAATGTCGAGGCCCATGTGAAAATGATCGGTGCGCAGTTCCCCAAAATTGGCGGCCAGCGCCATGGGAATGTTTAAGGGATTCCTGAAATAGCCCTGCGGATAATTATTTTGAGCGTAACTAAAACAGGTTATCGAAAAAAGCAGTGTTACTGTAAGGATGAAATGTTTCATTGTAATGCGATCAAAAGTAATACCTGTGTTTTTAAAGTTTAGTTAGATTTTACTTTGTATTTATACAAATACTTTTGCACGATAATTATGGAAGATTATTTACACCAGGTTTGGATGGGCAATACAGTGCAACTGTATGCAATAGTGTTAGCACAAATAATTGTTGTATGGATATTATTCAGGCTGCTGCGGAGGTTTATTATAGCTGCTTTAAAGAAGTTTGCAGCCCGCACGGAGTCGCAGGTAGATGATGCCATAGTAGAAGCTGCGGAAAAATTTATTATACCCTTTGTTTTTCTTATGATCAACTATGGTATAATTCAGCAGCTAACGCTTTCTGTAAAGGTTGATCATGTTTTAAAAGTTGCAGTTGCCGTAATAACAGCCTATTATTTTGTGCGGTTTATTAATCATGCCATGCAATTATCGGTAAACCTGTATATGCATAGCAAGAATGAACCGCCGGCACGCATTAAGCAGGTTACGGGTATTCTTTCCATCTTCAAAGCTGTTGTATGGCTTG
>JAEWJV010000580.1 GCA_023386395.1 Bacteroidota bacterium | reverse complement strand
TGTTGAAAGCAATAACCAGGTTATAAATGCAGAGCTTGAACCAAGCTTTGCACTTGGACAGGAAATTGTGGTGGCTGCATCAAGACTGCCTGAACGCATACTTGAATCGCCGGTAACGATTGAACGCGTAAGCGCCACGGCTATCCGCAATGCACCGGGCCCCAATTATTATGATGCATTAAACAATTTAAAAGGCGTTGATGTAACTACATCAAGCTATACATTTAAAACAATTTCAACACGCGGGTTTAATGGCAGTGGTAACCTCAGGCTCAATCAATTGGTAGATGGAATGGACAATTCAGCGCCGGCCTTAAATTTTTCGGTTGGTAATGTAATTGGCCTTACCGACCTTGATGTTGATAATATGGAATTGCTTTCCGGCGCATCATCTGCATTATATGGTTCCGGCGGCATGAATGGCACATTGCTTATTTCAAGTAAAGACCCGTTTAAATACCAGGGTTTCAGCGCCGAAGTAAAAGAAGGCATAATGCATATAAATGACTACCGGCATAAGGCTTCGCCTTTTCATGATATTGCTATAAGATGGGGCAAGAAGGTGTCTGATAAATTTGCATTCAAGTTCAGCGCTGAATATATGAAAGCCGATGACTGGCGTGCAGATGATTCCACCAATCTGGAACGTAATAATGTACTGAGTAAAATAAAGTCCGGTACAAGGGCAACAGATCCTAATTATGATGGTGTAAATGTATATGGCGATGAAGCAAGCGCAGGAATGGAAGGTTTTGCCCAAATCTTCCAGGAACAAACAAGACAAGGTGTTTTAAGCGCAACGGGCGGCACTTTTGATATTGTGCAATTTACCAACAGTACGCTGCCACCACAGCCATCTGAACAGGATATAACTAATTACATAAATACACTTAATGCACTTGATCCAACTGGTGGTTTGGCAGCAGCCGGATCCAATTTAATCCCTTTTAATTTAGGGCTGCGTAACGATATTTATGGTACGCAGAAGGCAAGCCGTACCGGGTATTATGAGAAAGACCTTGCTAATTACAATGCCCATAATTTTAAAATCTCGGGAGGATTATATTATAAGATTAACAGCAGCACAGAGGCTTCCTTAACTGCTAACTGGGGTTTGGGAACTACGATATATACAGGCGCCGACAGATACTCATTAAAAAACTTCAACATTGGCCAATACAAGCTTGAAATAAATAATCCAAACTGGTTTGTACGCGCTTATACAACCCAGGAGAATTCGGGTGATTCTTATGCTACCACGCTAGCTGCCTTAGGCATTAATAATACCTGGAAGGATAATGCCACATGGTTTGCGCAATATATAGGAACTTATTCAGGGGCAATAGAACAGGGTGCAGATGCAAATACGGCACATACAGCTGCCCGTGCTGCTGCTGATGCCGGAAGATATACTCCGGGTTCGGCCGAATTCAACACGGCTTTTAAAAACTCAACTACAACTTCCATTAGTGAAGGCGGCTCGCAGTTTGCTGATAAATCAAGCCTTTACCAGCTTTCCGGTCAATATAATTTCTCACGGTTTGTAAAAGTAATTGAAGTGCTGGCCGGGGCAAGTTACCGATGGTATCATCTCAATTCGGACAATACAATTTTTTATGAACCCGATGGCCCCATTAATATCAGCGAATATGGTGCATACGTTCAGTTGCAAAAGGAAATAGTGAAAGATGTGTTGAAATTAACCGCTTCGGGGCGTTATGATAAAAATGAAAACTTCAAAGGACGTTTTACACCAAGGTTTACAGCAACTGTAACGCCGGCAAAAAATCATGTTATCCGCCTTTCCTATCAGCAGGCTTACCGGTTTCCCAATAACCAGGATCAATGGATAAACCTGAAAACACCCGGAAGCTATTTAATTGGCTGCCTGCCTGTATTTAATACTTTATACAAGTTCGATCAATACCCCGTATATACAGCCACAAGTGTTGATGCCTTTCGAAATGATCCAAACCACAACCCAGCATTGCTGGAAAAAGCAACCTTTGCCAAAGCCAAGCCCGAGACAATGGAGTCTTATGAAATTGGTTATCGAGGTGTAATAAACAATGTCTTTTTAATTGATGCTTATTATTATTTCAGCAGGTATAAAGATTTTATAGCACGGCAAGCCGTAGCAAGAGGCGACTCAGCAGGAAATCCTACAAATAACCTGGCATATTTAGTAAGCCCTTTTACCAGCTCCAACTATGCATTTGTGGTTAACACAGGCACACCTGTTAAAGCCAACGGCTGGGGCGTAAGCCTGCAATACCGCATTGGTAAAACTTATGCAGTTACCGGTAATGTTTATAGCGACCAGTTAAGCGATGTACAGGAAGGCCTTGTTACATTTTTCAATACGCCCAAAACACGCTTTAATCTTGGCTTCTCCAGTTCAAATGCCTACAAAGGCGTGGGCTTTAATGTAATTTATAAATGGCAGGATAAGGTTAACTGGGAAGGAACTTTTGGCTCCGGGACAATACCAGCTTTCGGAACACTGGATGCACAAGTGAGCTATAATTTCACCAAACAAAAAGTTCTTGTTAAAATTGGCGGCACTAACATAACAAATCATTATTATCGCAATGCATTTGGTAATCCTTATATCGGCGCTTTGCTTTATGCAAGCATTGGATATAATGTTTTTTAGTTATTAAATGTTTAGCAGGAGCCCCGCTTAAAGCGGGGCTTTTTATTTAGCCCCTGGTCCGTTGGCCCCACAATATCAGCCAGGGCAGGTGACACTAAACAGGCCGCATAAAACCTGGCTGCGTTTTATTGGCAAGCGGCAATTTTACATAGAAGGAAGTGCCCTCTCCTGTTGTGGTTGTAAACCAAATATGACCAGCGGCTTTTTCCACAATAGCTTTGCATATAGCAAGGCCCAGGCCTGTGCCTGATGATTTTGTCGTAAAATTTGGATTGAATATTTTGGAGCGCATATCCTCGCTGATACCAGCACCAAAATCCGTCACCGACACAATCACATCGCTTTGCTGCATGTATTGTTTTATTTGTATATGGGCCCCTTCGTTTTCTCCGTAAGCCTCTATTGCATTTTTTATAAGATTGGTGAAGAGCCGGTTTACCTGTGCTTTATCGGCAAACACTTCCGCATTGCCCTCTTCAGCCGTAAAGGTGATAACAAGATTAGGATCGGCCTTATATAAATTTACCAGGTTTTGAATAAGCGCATTTATATCAAATCGTTCAGGGTTTGTATTTTCAATATTGGCAAACTGGGAAAAATCACCGGCAATTTTTGAAAGCTGGTCAATTTGTTCAATCAGCGTAGAAGCTAATTTTTTAGAAAGGTCAACGGCGTTGGGCGAGTTTTCCTCCATCGACCGTTGCAAGTATTGTATGCTTAACTTCATAGGCGTTAAAGGGTTTTTTATTTCATGCGCCACCTGTCTTGCCATTTCACGCCATGCGCCCTCGCGTTCGCTTTTGGCGAGGGCTTCCGCACTTTTGCCAAGCTGTTTTACCATCTTATTATATTCTTTTACCAGCATGCCTATTTCATCATTTCTTTTCCATGAAATTGCCTCGTTGGCCATTCCTATTTTTATTTCTTTCATCTTGCTGCCTATTAG
>JAEWJV010000530.1 GCA_023386395.1 Bacteroidota bacterium | reverse complement strand
CTGCAAAGCAGCCTGCTTCTTCCAGCAGTTTCGCATCATTGCGCAGCTTATTAGCTTCGGCTTCTTCTTTTGCACGCACATTATACGTACCGAATTTATAAATGCTTTGCGGCGTTAAGCCAAGATGCCCCATTACGGGGATGCCTGCAGATATGATGCGTTTTACACTTTCCAGCACTTCTTCGCCGCCCTCTAATTTTATGGCATGCGCACCGGTTTCCTTCATCATGCGGATGGCGGAAGCCAATGCCACATCTGAATTGGACTGATAAGAACCAAAAGGCAGATCCACCACCACCAAACAACGGTTTACACCTCTGATGACAGATGATGCATGATAGATCATGTGCTCTAATGTAATGGGCAATGTGGTTTCATGGCCCGCCATAACATTGCTGGCGCTGTCGCCCACAAGGATTACATCAATATTAGCGCTATCTATAAGTTTGGCAAATGAAAAATCGTAGGCGGTAAGCATGGCAATTTTTTCGCCCTGCATTTTCATTCGCTGTAATGTATGGGTGGTAATTTTTTTTACTTCTTTATGTGTTGACATCTGAATAAATTAATTGGTGATAGAAGCTGAATATGACCCTGCGTTAGAATAAAACATATCCAGATGCCACTGCAAATATGCCGATTATTTTTTATTTTGTATTTCTTCGTAGAGCTTTTGTATAAGACCGTCCGCCAGGCCTATTTTGGGCACATATATTTCTTCTATACCGGCCCAGCGCATTACGTTTACATAAATCTGAAGGGCAGGCACAATTACATCAGCACGGTCATCTTTCATTTTATATATGCGGATGCGTTCACTTAATGAAAAACTGGAAAGCTCTTTATAATAATCTTTCAATAATTCGAAGGATAGCGGCTTGCCATCTTTTCGTTTGCTTAATGAAAAAACCTTGTTGATATTACCACCGGAACCAATAGCAATTACCGGCAGTTTACTTTTTATATTGGCTTTAACTTTCGCTTTAAATTCATCCCACTGTGATTCATCAACCATGTTTTTTAAAATGCGGATAGTGCCAATATTCACAGATTCTTTATAACGCAGTTTTCCATCGGCAATAAAACTTAATTCGGTACTCCCACCTCCCACATCAACGTATAAATAAGCATGTTCCCAGCCGAGGTTTTCTGCAATATGATTTTCGTAGATCATCGTTGCCTCCTCGTCGCCATTTAGAATATCTATTTTAATACCTGTTTCAAGTTTTACCTGCTTTATTATATCCGGGCCATTAACAGCGTCCCGCATAGCGCTGGTGGCACAGGCTTTCACCTGTTTTACTTCATACGCTTTCAGCAAAAAACTAAATGCTTTCATCGTTTGCATGAGCATTACAATTTTCCTGCTGCCTATTTCATTTCTTTCAAACACATCAAAACCCAAACGCAGCGGCACACGTATTAAATTGAGTTTGGTAAGTTCGGATTTACCTTTGTCATCCGGTCTTACTTCAGAAATTAATAATCTCGCTGCGTTACTGCCAATATCAATTGCTGCTAATCTCAATATCTTTTATTTATGGTTCAATGCGGCGAAAGATACAATGTTTACAGAAAGCGAAAATAAGGGAAGCGTTATCTGTGTAAAGTATGCAAGAAATAATTTGCAGGTAAATATTTAAAGCGATTGAAAAATAAAAAAGGCTGTTGAAATTTTTCAACAGCCTTTTTATATAATTGAATAAGCCTGCTTTAATTGGTTGTGGCAGGAGTTGTAACTGTAGAATCCGGTTCGGGTGCTTTATCAATCAATTCCATAAACTGGTCAAGTTTAGGCGTAATGATGATTTGCGTACGCCTGTTCTTTGCTTTTCCATCAGGTGTATCGTTGCTGGCAATAGGATTGTATTCGCCGCGGCCACCTGCTGTAAGGCGTTTCGGATCAACACCAAAAGTATTTTGCAAAGCCTGCACCACGGAAGATGCCCTTAATGTACTTAAATCCCAGTTGTTGCGGATGTTTGTTTTTGAAATAGGCACATTATCCGTATTACCTTCAATCAATACTTCAAAATCTTTATAATCCATAATTATTTTGGCAATCTTAGATAATGTTTCGTTGGCTTTATCAGATATTTCGTAGCTGCCTGATTTGTACAGCATGTTATCAGATAAAGAAATATATACAACACCTTTCAATACCTGCACATCCACATCCTTCATTTCTTCGCGGCTTAACGATCTTGTAAGATTGTTCGTTAATACCATGTTTAAAGAATCGCTTTTATTCTTTGAATTAACCAGTTGCTGAATATACTTGTTAGAAGAATTTATTTCATCAACAAGCTTTGAAATATTTACGTTGCCCTGGCTTGTAGAAGTAAGGCATTTATCCAATGCCGCCTGTAACGACTGGGCGCTGGCCTGTAAGTTTTGTGCATTGGCGCGTTCTGCCCTTAACTGGTCCTGCAGCCCTGCTATTTTTACGTTTGCTGAACTTAAATTGCTCTGGCAGTCTGCATTTTCTTTTCCAATTGCATTCATCCTGCCTTGTAAACTGCTGTAATCTGCCTGTAATGCCTGGTACTTTTTAGTGCCTACACAGCTTGTAGCAAGTATTGCCATAGCTGCGGCGCTAATCAGTAAAGAAGATTTAATTTTCACGATAATATATTTTGCGTTTATTAATATGTTGCTAATTACAAAATTTCGTCCAAGTTTTTCAATTTTATATTATTTATCTTTTTTATAAATAGTAATGATAAATTTTTATGAATGTTTATAAGGGCAGGCTTGCATTAAACAATAGAATTGGATTTTTGTAAGATTGAATTTTCTGAAATATTTAATCACATTTTTTAAATAAACTGATATGGATTTACAACTGAAAGGCAAAACGGCGTTAGTTACCGGTTCCACAGCAGGCATTGGATATGCTATTGCGAAAAACTTATTGAAAGAAGGCGCAAAGGTTATCATTAATGGCCGTGGTAATAAAAGAATAAATGCAGCAATCGAAACATTAATAAAAGATGTGCCCGGTGCTGATGTAAGCGGCGTTACAGCGGATTTTTCAAAGAAAGAAGATGTGGATAATCTTATAAAGCAGGTTCCGTTTGTGGATATACTTATAAACAATGCAGCTACATTTGGCCCAAAAGCATTTGTGGATATTCCCGATGAAGAATGGTTTACATTTTTTGAGGTGAATGTAATGAGCGGTGTGCGTTTATCGCGTCATTATTTCCCAAAAATGCTACAGCAAAATTGGGGGAGGATCATCTTTATCTCGAGTGAATCTGCTTTACAGATTCCTGAAGAGATGATACATTACGGCATGACCAAAACAGCGCAGCTTGCCGTAAGCCGCGGCCTTGCTGAACTTACAAAAGGCAGTAATGTTACGGTGAATACTATATTGCCCGGCCCCACAAAATCAGAAGGCGTGGGCGGGTTTATTGAAAGCCTTTCCAATGAACAAAACAAGCCTGTAAATGAGGTGGAAAAAGATTTCTTTAAAACAATGCGCCCCACATCAATTATACAACGCTTTGCAACCACGGAAGAAGTGGCCAATCTTGTAACTTATATTGCAAGCCCGCTTTCTTCTGCAACAAACGGCGCAGCGCTAAGGGTTGATGGTGGCGTTGTAAAAGCAGCCGTATAAATTATAATGTTTAAGTGTTGGGCTATTAAACTTATATAGAAACAGATTGAACCGTCATTTCGACGATAGGAGAAATCTATACCTTATTTTGAAATTATAACTGTACAGAGATGTCTCGTCACCTCGACATGACGAACTAAGAACGTCATTTAAGAGGTGCTCTCTAAAATTTTAATAGCACAACAGGTTATGTGTAATATAAATAAATAAGCCACAAATGCCAGTATAGTTATATGCATTTCGTGGCTTATTATTTTAACCGGCTTGTATCAATTCTGCACAAGCATATTATATAAACGGTCGTCGTTTTTGTAAATGTCTTTTCTAAAATTCACTTCACCATTACCATCTATATAGGCCGTAAAATAACCAATGTAAACCGGTATCGTTTGTTTTAATGTTACCCATTTTTCTTTGCCTGCATGCATGGCTGCGTCAATTTTTTCAGGCGTCCATTCAGGATTTCTTCTCAAAACTTTTATGGCAAGGTCTCTTGGTTTTGACACACGGATACACCCATGGCTGAATGCGCGGTTGGTTTCGTTAAACAAAGATTTGGAAGGAGTATCATGCAGGTAAATATTATTTGAATTAGGGAAAAGAAATTTAACAAGGCCAAGCGAGTTTCTTGGCCCGGGTTTTTGCCGTACCCGGCCGCCATTCCATTCCATATTATGTGCAGCCAGGTAGTTTTTATTACGTGCCATGCCCGGCTTTATCTCCTTATTAATAATGCTTTGCGGCACATTCCAGTAAGGGCTGAATACAACATATTTCATATCGCCGCTAAAAATTACCGTTTTATTCATAGGCGTTCCTACCACAACGCCGCACCGCCAAACCGGTTTTGCATTTTCATAATATACCAGTGTATATTCAGGAATGTTTACAAGAATAAATTCTTTTGAAACGGTTGTATCTTCAGGCATCCAGCGCAAACGTTCCATGTTCACCATTATCTGTTCAATACGTTTTTTTGCAGGTATATTCAGCTCTGTAACCAGTTCATTGGAAAGCAGCGAATCCTGTTTTAAGCCATATATATCCTTAAGCCTGCGCACAACACCTGCGAGGCTTTTATCATATATGTTGCCTGCCGTATCAGCTGCCGTTATATAACCTAACTGCATTAATCTTTTTCTAACAGTGGCAACTGTTGCCGAAGAATCTTTTTGTTTGATTGATTTTTTTATGGAAGGAATAATAACTTCATCATCTTTCGATTCAATATCCCGGTAATGTGCCAGGTTTTTTTTCAAACCATCATATTGCAGGCTTATTACATCACCTCTTGATTCGCCAAAGCTGCCCGAATTTAAATTGTTCGCAAGCAATGTGGAATACGATAATTTTTTTCGCGGCAGGTACCAGTTAATGGAATCTGCTTTACCATTAAGCGTACCGGCATATATTTTCTTCGCATAATAAAAATACTCACCCGTAAGCATTAATTCGGTTGTAATATCAGGCGCACGCAAATCGGTTGTGTGTAACAATTCTTCAAGCGTATCTTTATATGGAATATCCGCCGTTACACCTTCCTGCTTTACTTCGTTAAGACTGGAAGTAAGTGCACTCGCCGTTTCAATCAGGCCATTCTTATCATACCACGCATAGTTATAATTGTTAGCCCGGTAGAATGTATCAAATTCTTTGTTGAACTGTTTAAAGAGTGGCATGCTGTCGAGGAATTCCCGTATGTGATTACTATCGAATTTTATTCCTGAATTAAGATTAAAACTTCCCGGCGCTACCTCTTCGTGAACAGCCTTTTCTTCGGCGGCTTTATTCTTATTTTCAGATTTGCAGGAATAGAGAAATAAAAATACTGCACAAAATGAACCCAATGCGAATTTGAATTTGAGCATAAGCGGGTATTTAAAATATTCTTTGTAAATAAAGCGACTGTAAGCGAAAGTATTTATAAATCGAATCCGGTTTAAGTATTAAAACGGGATTATAAATAACTTAACCACCATTGCGAGTGGGTTTTCCGGTAAGTATCAAACCACCTGCAGGGTTTATATAAAGCGAGAATTACGGTTAGCCACAAAACATATACTATTCCTAGGCTAAAGCCAAAATGCTGCGGGCGGAACAGGAACGGCGAATTCATATCAACAACATCTTTTGCTGTGTGGCCCGAAACAAAAAACAGTATAACACATATAACATGTATCAGGAAAAAATGCAGTACATAATAAAAGAACGGCACCCTTCCATACATGCCTGCAACCCGCGCAAATTTATTTTGAACTGTCTCCGTTAATGCAAGCAAAACAATTACCGGCCCAAGCGTCATGCACAAATAACAAAGTGACGGCGGGTATTTTGATGTATTTAGAAAAGATAAAAATGTATAGAGCGCATTCTTTTGTATTGACCAGTGACTGGGATCTCCGTATAGATTAACATACCTTAAAACAATAAAGAAAACAATAACTGCAAAACCGATAGTGAGTATTGCTTTTCTTCTTTTAACATCATCGGGCTGCTGATATATTGTGCCAAAACCATATCCTAAAAACATTACGCCTGTCCAGGGAAGAATTGCATAAAGGTCAAGTATAAAACGTGTTTCGCCATACTTAAAAACAGTGCCGAAGGCGGTGAATAAAATACTCCATAATACATGGCCCAGGCCCTGCTGCGGTAACTGAACATAATCAAGTATATTATGCCCGGAAAATAAAATAACGCCAATCATAACAATAAGTTTCATGGAAGTTCTTACCAGCAGCCCCAGCAATATCATGCTCCATCCTATCACCCAAATAACCTGCAAAAAAATAACGTTGTAAAGCGGGTTAAAAGAAAATATCAGCGACATAATTACTATTTCAACAATCAGCAGCCACAACCCGCGTTTTATTAAAAAGATGCTTAATTCTTTTTTGCTTTTGCGCCGGCCTGCGAGAAACGCAGAGGTGCCTGATAGAAACACAAATGCCGGAGCACAAAAATGCGTTATCCATCTTGTGAAAAATAGCAGAGGTGTTGTTGTATCGAAATTTAAAGGGTCTTCAGTCATGGCGCTGGCATGAAAAAAATCACGGGTATGATCAAGCGCCATAATAAGCATTACAATGCCGCGCAAAATATCTATTGACTGAATGCGTTGTTTTGTTTGCTGCAAAGCAGGTGGCATAAATGATGTTTAGAATGGCAAGATAAACATTCCTTCACGCTATATTGTTGGGTTTGCTTATAAATAAAAAATGCACGGATATAATTATCCGTGCACCTGTTGATGTTGACCGCAGGCATTGCTATTCACCTGCTACCACTTAAGACTATCTTGGGTCATCAAGCCTGAAAGAAATTTTGCATATTACACCATACGTACTGATCTTACCATCTTTTACATGGGCTTT
>JAEWJV010000446.1 GCA_023386395.1 Bacteroidota bacterium | reverse complement strand
CGGTAAAGGTGTATGGATGCGGCTCATTGCCGGCAATGCCTACGGGTTGCGTAACGATGTGAAAACACATTCGCCGTTGTTTTATTTGCATGCAGTGATAGAAGCCAATACAAAATTTGCTTTACCAAAAGAACATGCTGAACGCGGCATTTATATTGCTCATGGCAGCATAGAAATAAACGGGCAAACATACAAGGCAGGCCAGATGCTTGTATTTACCAAAGGCACAGATCCAACCCTGCTTGCAAAAGAACATTCAACATTAATGCTGCTTGGCGGTGAACCGCTGGGAGAAAGACACATCTGGTGGAATTTTGTATCCTCAAGAAAAGAGCGGATTGAACAGGCAAAGGAAGACTGGAAGCAGGGGCGCATCATATTACCGCCAACAGACAACCATGAGTTTATACCATTGCCTGAAGATAAATCCAAACCTGCGGGTGGCGCACCCAAACCGGAGCCGCTTTCCTAAGATGACAGAGCCGCCGTTTTATTTTGAAACCCGTAATATTCCAATCAAAAAATAATTCAGATAACTTGCGGGCTTCAGAAATTAATTATAATGATATACAGGGTTATTGGTTTAATGAGCGGATCTTCTTTGGACGGGCTTGATATTGTTTTCACTGAACTGGAAGAAAGCCGCGGCACATGGAGTTATAACATACTTGCAGCAGATTGCTATGGGTACAATGATGAATGGAAACAGCAACTCACTAATGCAAAAACAAGCAGCGCATATGATTATTGTTTATTGCATGCCGCTTATGGTAAATACCTTGCGGATTGTGTAAACAGGTTTATTGAAGAAAATAATTTGCATCATCGGGTTCAGTTAATCGCTTCGCATGGCCACACGGTTTTTCATGATCCTGCCAATGGCTTAACAACGCAATTGGGCTGTGGTGCAACACTGGCGGCATTAACAGGCATTAATGTGGTGAGCGATTTAAGAATTATAGATGTGGCTTTGGGCGGGCAGGGTGCGCCTATCGTTCCAATGGGTGAAAAACTGTTGTTTCCCGATTATGATTTTTACCTGAATATTGGCGGCATTGCCAATCTTTCTTTTCAGCAGCAAAATAATTTCATAGCCTTTGATGTTTGCCCTGCCAACCGCGTATTAAACATGTTGGCGCAGGAAGCCGGTAAAGAATTTGATAAAGATGGAAACATGGCTTCATCAGGCAACTTAAATACGGCGCTTTTTGAAAAACTGAATACATTAGATTATTATCAGCAGTCCGCGCCTAAATCGCTCTCCAATAATTTTGGAACAGATACAATATTTCCGATCATTAAATCCTTCAATATAAATACAGCCGATGCATTATTCACTTATGGAGAACATATTGTTTACCAGTTGAAACAATCTGCTTCAACATTAATTTTAAATGAGTCGGCGCAGCCTTATAAACTGCTTATTACCGGTGGCGGCGCTTTTAACAAATTTCTTATTCAAAAGATAAAGGAAAATTTAGCATCTTTAAGCATTGAAGCGATTGTTGCAGAAAATAATATTGTGCAGTATAAGGAAGCTTTAATAATGGCGTTGCTTGGCATATTACGATGGCGCGAAGAAAATACTGTACTCGCTTCGGTTACAGGCGCATCAAGAAACAGCATAGGCGGCGCCGTTTGGATGGGACAGGAAGCCTGATGCTGTAATAAAACCATGCTCATGCCGTTAATATACCTGAAATAGATTGTATGAAGTATTTGATTGTTGCACTAACTGTGTTTGTTTTTTTCTCCTGCAAAGAGAAATTTGATTCAAAAACCTACACTGAAAATAAGATAAGCCTTGCCCAGCGTGAAAGTGAACATCCGGAACAATTCATTCATTTATCGTCGGATGACAAGCGCAACCTTTTTGGAAACACGGTTATTAAAGGAAAGCTTGTAAATATGGCTTCTGTTGCAGCTTATAAAAATACGCGCCTTAAAATGCTTTGTTATAAAAACGGCATTCGCGTAGAAGAGCATGAAGACGTTATTCCATCTATACTCAAACCCGGTGCAACAAAAAATTTTAAGATACGCTACCGTTTGCCCAAAGGCACAGACAGCCTGTCTTTATCTGTTATGAGTGCAGACACCTTAAGCGATGCTATTGCTTCGTCAAAAGAATGAGAAACTGTCGCCGTTAAACAAACCTTTATCGCTGAGTTTTATATGCGGAATCACCAGCAGTGCCATAAAGCTTAAGGTCATAAACGGCGCTGATAAATTCGAACCCAGCGCCTTCGCCATTTTATCAATTTCAGTATAAGCTGCCGCAACTTTATAACCATCATCTGCGCTCATTAAACCTGCAACAGGCAAAGCAACTATTTTTTCATTACCCGCATCATCAACACAGCTTATACCACCTTTTGCTTCAATAATTAAATTGATCGCTTTTGTTAATGATTTATCATCACAACCAACAGCAACAATATTATGACTGTCATGTGCAACGGAAGAAGCAATAGCGCCTTTTTTCAAATCCATATTTTTAATAAAAGCTTTTGCAACAGGCGCTTTACTGTAACGGTTAACTACAACTATTTTTAAAAGATCAGTCTCTACATCGCTTACCAGTTCATTGTTTAACTGTGCTGGTTTCATTAATATTTTATTGGTGATGAGTTGACCGTCCAATGCTTCAATCACGGGTCTTTCACCATCAGTCAAATTAAAATCACCTGCTGCAATTTTTATATCCGTTTCATTTATTTTATCAATAGAAAAATTATTAATGGATTTTACAGGAATGGACAGAAGTTTTGTTGATCCGTTTGCAGCAACCAACTCACCATTAATATAAGTTCGCAATACATGGAATGATGTAAGATCTTTTACAAGAATAAAATCGGCTGCATCGCCCTTATTCAATAAACCGACATCCAGTTTATAATGTTCAACAGGATTAATACAGGCAGCCTGTAACACTTTAAAAACATCTATTCCTTTTGCAACAGCCCGTTCACATAATTTATTGATATGCCCTTCTGCCAGGCTATCAGGATGCTTGTCATCGCTGCAAAACATTATATCATTTGGATAATCATTCAGCAAATCAATTAATGCTTCAAAATTTTTAGCGGCACTGCCTTCACGGATGATGATCTTCATACCATATTTCAATTTATCCAGCGCTTCTTCTTTTGTAAAACATTCATGGTCTGTCGATATGCCTGCTTCAATATATTTTTTAGCATCTTCACCGCGTAAACCCGGCGCATGGCCGTCAACAGGCTTATTTAATCTTTTAGCAGCCGCAATCTTTTTCATCACTTCATCATCACTCATTAATACGCCCGGAAAATTCATCATCTCGCTCAAATACTTTATTTCAGGTTTTTGCAATAATTGTTCAACATCCTTGCTGTTCAAGGCATCACCTGCTGTTTCAAAAACCGTTGCAGGCACACAACTGGGCGCTCCAAAATTGAATTTAAAGTTCACCCCACTCCCATTTTCAATCATAAATTCAACACCTTTCATACCGCAAACATTGGCAATTTCATGCGGATCACTTACCGTGGCAACCGTGCCATGCACCACTGCAAGCTTCGCAAATTCCGAAGGCACCAGCATGCTGCTTTCAATATGCACATGACTGTCAATAAAACCCGCCAGGATGTAAGGCAAAGCTTTGTTTTCATTGCCGTAAATTTCAATAGAAATCACCCTTCCATCCTCAACAAATATTGCTGCTTCTTTTATGGTTTTACTTTTGACATTTACATAATTTCCCTTAACTGAAAATGTATTAGACATGCGATAAATTTAATACTGTAAAGCTAAATTCAATTTGGGTTTAGCTATAGGTCGTTAATAAATTTTTTCATTTATGATTTAGAGGGGAATCAAAAAAATTTACAATGCCTGTCCATTTTTTTAAAATGCACTTGTTATATAGTTATTAATCAAATTTTATAACCTGTTCTTAAACACAAGAACAAAAAATTTAACTTATGGATGAATACATGTTAATCTTCAGGCATGAAGATGGTAAAAAAGTAGCATCGCCTGAACAAATACAAATCTGGATGAAACAAACAATGGACTGGATTGGCAGCATAGCAGCCCGAAAT
>JAEWJV010000442.1 GCA_023386395.1 Bacteroidota bacterium | reverse complement strand
GTAGTTTGCTAAACTGCCGTACGGGTAACTCTGTACCGAGGGTTCGAATCCCTCCCACACCGCTGGAATACTTATCAAAATGTATCAAATGCCTTCAAATTATTGAGTTTGAAGGTTTTTTATTTTGAGTGTTTATCAAAACGTAACAGAATTTATCAAAATGTTGGTGCGTTATTCGGTGCGTCAAAATTTATAAAAAAATTGACGCACCAAACCACAGATAACTAACTTAAAATCAAGTTGTTTCATTATTGAACATCTTGTTTTCGAAGTCTCTTCCTTCTACATTTATTCACATTAAAAGTGCGTTATGATTAGTAAGAGATTTAGTTTACTTTTTTTCTTAAAAAAGTCAAAGAACAGTTCTGCAGGTGAAACATCAATTTATCTGCGCATCACTATTGACCAGCAAAGAGCTGAAATATCAACCAAACGTTTTTGTGATCCTAAAAGATGGAACTCTCACACGGGCAGAGTTAACGGAACAAAAGAAGATGCAAGAACCATCAACGCTTATTTGGATACGCTGCAATCAAAAGTTTATGAAGTTCATAGGAACTTGATAGAGTGCAATGAATTGGTGACTGCTGAAACTGTAAAGAACAAATTAACCGGCACAACAGAACGACCTCGATTGTTGATGGAATTATTCTGTCATCACAACAATCAAATGAAGGCACTAATTGCGAATGAAGAGTATGCACAAGGCACACTCGATCATTTCGAAACTACTTGCGACCACCTCGCCAATTTTCTTTACTGGAAGTATAATCAAACGGATGTTGATGTGAAGAAAATAAACTACGAGTTCATCGCTGACCTTGAATATTTTCTCAAAGCAGAGAAGAAGATTGCCCACAATACAGCGATGAAATATTTGGGAGATTTTAAAAAGATTGTGCTTCTATGTGTAAAAAAAGAGTGGTTGTTGAAAGATCCTTTTATTGGATATAAGCTCACACGAAAAGAAGTTATTAAGGAATTTCTTGTCACAGAAGAATTAGAAGCCATTGCTGCAAAAAAATTCGCTACTGAGCGACTCACTATTGTTCGCAACATTTTTCTGTTTAGTTGTTATACAGGACTTGCCTATGCAGACGTTCAAAAATTAAAGCGCTCTGAAATAAGGACCGGGATAGATGGATTTAAGTGGTTATTCATTCAAAGAAAAAAATCGCACACACCTGCGCCTATTCCTCTATTGCCTGTCTGTCTTGACATAATTGAACGGTACAAAAATCATCCAAAATGTTTAGCACATGATATGGTATTGCCGATTCTAACCAATCAAAAAATGAATGAGTATCTTAAAGAGATTGCGGCTGTGTGCGGAATCGAAAAGGTTCTAACCTATCATCTTGCGCGTCACACTTTTGCAACCACTGTTACTTTAAATAATGACGTTCCAATCGAATCTGTAAGTAAGATGCTCGGACATAAGAATTTAAAGACAACGCAGCATTACGCAAAAATTTTAAACAAGAAAGTAAGCGAAGACATGAAAGCATTGCGGTCGAAGTTTGAAAAACAACTTCAAGAAAGAAAAACAATAGCTTGTAATGTAATTAATTTGAAATGATTCGATAATAAAATTGACGCAATGACCAAAATAAAAGTGTTAACAAACGGCATCTAATATTTATAAAATAATGTAGAAAAAAGTCGAAAACCCACTAAAAGCAAAAAAAATCTAAAGTGATAATTCAATATATTGTCACATATATTTGGGATGGAGATGTCTTTTAGCACGATACCGATTTAATTTGTCGTATAAAGATGGTAATACGACACCAACCTGTTGTATGTCTATAGTGAATGACCGATACATGAAGATTTTAAAAAATAGAAAGGGTACTAAATTAGAATGGGTACTAACTTTAATAAACGCGATCTTTTTGATTCTATTTACTTTCCTGCTACAATATACGGATTTCATTAGATTTGATGAAATAGGTTTTTTTAGAGCCTTCGCGATTGTGAAACACAATATTCTGGCGCTTGATAAAAAACCAGCTCTTGATAGTATAACATTTTTGGATGTTTCAAAAGACCTAGAAATAGTAGGTGATACTTCTATTTATACCTATGGCGATGTAGTTGTAACAAACAGAAAAAAACTTGCTGAGTTCTTCTCAATCTTAAATAAACATCCAGAAGAATATAAATATGTGATTTGTGATATGTCTTTCGATTATCCCTCCCCTAACGATTCAATCCTAAAAGCACAAATTGAGATAGCTAAAAAAGTAATTGTGGCATCTACAATAAAAAATAATAGAATTGTAGGACAATTATTTAACGTGCCAAACGGTAGCGTCTCTTATACTTTGAATAAAGGGAAATTTGTTAAGCTTGATATTTTTGACCATGGCACGATCAAAACTCTTCCAGTAAAATTAGTTGAAAATCTGACAAAAGACACCTTTACCTGTAAGTATGGATTGGTTTTTAAAAACCAAAAGTTAACGTTTAATACAATTATACCTGAGCTCTACTATAGACCGCATGATCTCGTTCGAGATACAAATACTAATCCGACTAAGCTCAATAGAAAGGCGAACTTGTTTTATTTGGGAGAAATTCTTGCGGACACAACAGAATTTTTCAAAACCTATTTAAGGGGGAAATATATCATAGTCGGAAATTTTGAAACAGATATGCATTCCACTTATTTAGGCAAGTTTCCCGGATCACTAATCTTGTTTGATACTTTCCTCACGCTTAGGGAGCAGTCTAAGCCAATTTCCTGGGTGTGGATTTTCATTTTGTTCATGACTTTCTTTTTAATTAGTTATTTTATTTTCATCCATCCTGAAAAAAGTTTCGAAGAGTTTCCAAAAAAAGTTAAAATATCATTTCTCAGAAATTTTTTGAAGAAATATTTTTCTTACGTAGGAATTTTAATTTGTTTAAACGTTATTTCATATATTTATTTTGGAGTCTTTATAAGTTTATTATATGTCGCATCTTATCTTACTCTTTTGAAAATTTTTATTGAGAAGAGAAAACATTTTATTAAAAGCAGAAACTTTGTCACTTTCGTTAAAGAAGAGATATCATGAAATATCTATCATTAATTGTGTTAAGTTTTTTTCTTTTTCTAAAAGCTGTATGTCAAGAATTTTTTATAATTAAGATTCATGGAATTATTTATCACAATAACGTGCAATTGACAGAAGGCTCGAAAATCACCGACTTAACGAATCTAACGGCTACAAGTAAGACGGCCGCTTTAAGAGTTTTGATACCTGGAAAAGGTAGCTATCCTATAAGTTTTGAAGCTGGTCAGAGAGTAGCTATAAAAGATCGTAATAATCACTCTGAATTGTATGAACTTTCCGTTCAGGAATATATAAATAAATTTAGCTCTTTCAAAGCGAGCATGAAAACCAAGGGCTTAACTCATTTTGACTGGATTAACTATTTTTACGATTTTTCGAAAGATTCTATTGAGAGGAAGATGTTAATAATACAAAGTCAAAAGATTCCGACAGAAAGTAATATTTTCAAGAAAACGGGTTATAAATTGTATGCATGTACGTATACTGAAAACAATGATAGTATAGAAAAAAATTTACCAATAATTAATGACTCAATCGTTTTCAATATGTCGTCTTTCCCAATCCAATATGATTTCAAATGGAGAATCAAAATGGACACTGCAGATAATGGTGCGATGATTAACGTATCGGACGAGCAAATTTTGAGTAATATTTTAACCATAGATGAACTACGAGGAATTATTAATTTTTTCAAGAATGGCTTTGAAAATAATTACAAAAATGCAGAGGAGGCTAAAAGCGACTTTTATGATTATTTACAATTTAATTACGGAAAATTCTATTTGCCCTTTATAGAAAAGTATGCTAACGATTCTTTCGACCTTTCTACCAAATAGTCCAATCTATATCTATTAGTTCTTTTCTTGTCGTGGGTTTCTGTTCTCCTTGCGTGAGTTCGCTAACAGACGTTATTACATAATCTTTCAATTCGTTAACCGTTATCTTTTCATCCGAATTTAGATCCGCTTTCGTATGTAGTAACCCTTCTTTTATTGCATAAGTAAAAGCACCATTTCCCCATTTATCCCCTTCATTAGCTAATTGATTTCCCCGTGCGGCACTTATGACAACTGTCCCATTACTTCTGGATACGTCAGCGAATAATTCTTTCATCACCTCAAAACTGTTTTGCAAGCCTATTCCACCTCCTTGTTGTTGCTGCAAAGACCTTTTTTTTGCGTCATCTAAAGCGTCTTTAAAACTTTGATTTTTGTCGATTTTATTTATCAGTCTTATATGTTCTTTATCGATTTCCCCGCTGTGGCAGGCATCGAGTAACAACAATTTTTTTCTTGCCGGAATGTCATCGAAGAGACTTTCAATATTATCATATGGTATTCCTTTTTCTTGTGGCTTTTGAAAATTTATGTCGGTGGTAGCTAAATAAAAGTCTAAGCTGTCATCATCAATCAGACCATGCCCGCTTACTGCCACAATAACTTTGTCATTTATGCTTGTCTTTTTTAAAGAATCCTTAAGGGCAAGAATGGCTTTTGTGCTGACCAAACTATCTAATAATACGTAGCTCTTATAATTGATAAAATGTGATCTAAACAAACTGTCTAGGGCTTTTATGTCTTTGTCCGCATAATTCAAATTCATTCTTTCATCCTTAAAATGCCCAACCCCGATTCCAATAAAATATACTGTATCTTGTAAGGACTTCGGTGACAAATAATTTACTTGCAGCGGAATACGGTAACTTTCTAAGCCATTAACGTTGGTAACAGAAGTTTCAATTTGGTTAAAACCGTCAGAAAGAATAGCTGTAATTGTCGTATCAAATCTTTTTTTGTTTCTATTTCTTAAAGAAATACCCCTTAAGCCAAACAATGGCACCTCATTTATCCAAACATTAAATCGATCTAAGATTAGGCTATCGTCTTTGGCCTTTATGTCCAAAGCCAGCCTATTTGAGGTTCGATTGTAGTGAATAGTATCTCTGTTTTGGAAATCTACTTCAGGAACATTTAATATGTTGCTATATAATTTGAATAAAGTGATATCAAAACCGAGCTTTTTAATACGCTTATTATAAAGCTCCTTATAAAAATTAATAAGGCTGGAATCCTTGCAGCCAATTGCTGATAGCACCAGATCAGGACGGTTATATTTTACATCCAATTGTTCAAATGTTATAACTTTTAAATCCTTATTTACATAGTGGATAAGTTTAGCGCCATTCCTGGAACATTGGTAATAACCAGATGGTGTTTGAGCAAAATAATCAGTACTGTCTACTAAAAAAAAAGTACAGTACAACTGCCCATTTTCTGCATTCCAAATTTTCACCGTGTTATCTAATGAGGAGGTTGCGATTGTTTTTCCGTCAAGGCTGAATTTGGATGATGTTATCCAATGGGTATGTCCGTTCAGTTTTGTCACAAGATTACCCGAAGAAACATCCCATAAGTTTGCATCATTCTCATAATTGCCTGTGGACAGGATTTTACTTCCTGTCAAATCAAATTCGGCTAAGTGGGCGTCAGAGTTCCATTTGTCATTTAGTTCGACTAAAAGTTTTCCTGTTGTAACATCCCATATTTTGGCTATTTCCCACCATTGACCAGTCGTTGCAATTTTCTTTCCATCGGGGCTAAATTCAATAGTTTTTATTTCAGTATTATGACCCTCTAGATTGAATAAAAGTTTTCCTGTTTGAGCATCCCATAGTTTTGCGGCTTTATCTCTCGAGGCTGTGGCCACTTGATTGCCATCAGGACTGAAAATAGCTGAAGTTACATTATCGGAATGACCATCAAGATCGACTAAAAGTTGCCCTGTAAAAGCGTCAAATATCGCCGCTCGTCTGTAACCGCCAGCCACAACTTTTTTAGAATCCGGACTGAAACTCCCGCAGTAAACATGATAAAAATATCCATTTAACTTTGTCAAAAACTGTCCTGTTACTGCGTTCCAAATTTCAGGTTGCGCGTCATCATCCTTACCTAATCCGCCAATGAAAACTCTTGTTCCATCTGGGCTCAGTTGTGCTGAAACAATGTTCCCAGTTTTAGCTCTGATACAAAGAAGTTTTTTGGATTCAGTATCCCATATCCTCACCGTACTATCTAACAGTCCATAACTTAATAATTTTTTCCCATTTTTTTCAACCTTAACATAAGTGCCATTAGGGGAAACAGGTATATGACAAAATGCAGTTGGAATTAATTTTAGTGCATTCCAAGTAGTTGCAATTCCACTGTTCGCTACAACAATATTTCCATTCTCACAAAAATCAACTGAAGTCGCTGCAGACGTATGCCCTTTCAGTTGAGTTATTTTATTTCCTGAATTTGCATCCCATATAATGGCACTGTGATCCCATGAGCTGGTTACCACTCTGTTCCCATCCGGACTGAATTCAGCGGAGTTAATTTCGTCCGTATGACCTGCTAATTTAATAAGAAGTTTTCCTGACCTCGCATCCCATATTTTTGCTGTATCATCAGTATTCGTATTATTCGTAAACGTCGTCAGGAGTTTATTTCCATCAAGACTAAATTGACTGAAATTGAAGTAATCAAAACAATTTAAACTGCATAAACGTTTGCCATTGACTGCATCCCATATTTCTCCTAGGCCAGAACCTATAAAAATTTTTTTGCCATCAGGGCTGAATTTAATCGTCTGAATAGGTAAAGGAGTCAAATGTGTCCTTCCTGCCCTTTCAAATTTTAAAAATATGTTACCGCTGATAGCATCATATAATTTTACAGAATCAAAAGAAACGACTAAAATCTTACTCCCGTCAGGAGTGAATTGCGGCGGAAACTCGATTAGGTTTCGATCTGTTATTTCAAATAACATATTTCCTGTTACGGCATCCCAAACTGTAACATGATTATTAGAAACCGTTACTATTTTATTTCCGTTTTGACTGTATTGAGAGGGAGTTACTTTGGAAGAATGCTCTGAAAAACTGATTAATCGCTTTCCAGTTTGCACACTCCACAGACTGATAACGCCCTCATCAGAGGTGGTCACAATTTTCTCTCCATCGGGGGTAAAAAAAGGATCATCAAATTCAAGTGTATTGCCTTGAAACTCGTTCAAAATTCTTCCTGAATTAGCATCCCAAATTCTCCAAATACTATCTAACTCACCGGTAGTCACAATTTTCATTCCTCTAGGAGTAAATTGGGCTGAGGTTATGGGACTATCTTTTCCGCCTAAGGTGAGAAGAAGATTTCCTGTGACAGCATCCCATAGTTTAGCAGTGTTATCATAAGACGTCGTAACAATCCTTTTCCCATCGGGACTGAATTTGGCCGTTGTAACTCCTGATGTGTGCCCTATCGGCAAAATTAATTTTGGTTCTTGCGAAAATGCAAAAACAGAAAAAAGCGAAAAACACAATAACGATAAATATCGCATAAGGATTTATATATTTTGTGTGGGCGCCTGGCTTAAATTTGGCGTTAATGTAACAGGGTCGCAGAAAAGATAGATAAGATAATGATGTGACTGAATATCTGTTTATGCGATTCATAAAAACTAGAAACAATTTTTGTGAACTTAACCTGATACTACTCGAAGCGCGCTAAGAGGAAAATTACACAATTATTTTAATTGCCAAAAGGAAAATGAAATGCTAATATGATTTCAAACTTATTTTTTCACCACTATATTCTCCTTTGCCGGGTCATTTAAAATCCTTTCCATTTCACTTTCAATTATATCACGTACTTCCTGTTTAATCTGCTGATAATTTCTTTGAACGGCAGCATAATCAACTTGACGAACTTGCGGAATGTCTTCAAGCGATTTATTTTCATTTTGCGACGCTTGATGGTCATTCAAAATTTTGCAATGAAAAGATTTAAGATTGATAACCTGGTCTGGATTGTCTGCAACCATTCCAACAAATTCCCCACTTGATAAGCTTGCAATCGTTGACGCCGGAATCGCCTGTTCTAATTGCTTAGATTTACTGATTGAAGTGTCATTACTGTTTATTGAAATGCTTTCTCTATCCTGCATAATTCTGCCGAATTTTTCGGACAAAAATTTGGCTGTATCACCGCTAACTTGACCTGAAATTATATTACCCATAATATTTAAAATCACTTCAGCTTGTTCCCTTGAATATTCATTTTTCAACTGGCTATAATCCTGCACAGCAATGGTAGTGGCAACTTTATTTGAGCGTGCTGTCGCAATTAAATTATCTATTCCATTGAAAAAAATCGTAGGAAACTCATCAAATATTAAACTGCTTTTAAGTTTGTTTCGTTGATTAATAATTTTTGTCATGCGGCTTATATATAGCGATAACACTGCTCCATATACTTGCTGCTTTTGCGGGTTATTTGCAAGACAAACAATCTTTGGAGCTTCTGGATTATTGATGTCTAAAGTGAAATCATTTCCGGATAGCACGTAATACAATGCCGGTGATGAAAGTCTCGCTATACTTATTCTTGCTGCATCAATCTGACCTTGCAATTGTTCCATCGAATCGTTTACAAATGCCGAAACAAAAGGGTTTAAATACGCTTCTATCTCCGGCTCTGTTCTAAGTACAGTAAAGAGCTTGTCATAATCAACCTGCATCAGCTCAATTGCATGGGGTAGAGTACAATATTCTCCGTCATTAAATTTTGTTAAAAACCATATCACAGATGTAAGAAAGTTGATGGGTGATTCAACAAAAAATTCGCCTTGCCTTTTTATCCAGGAACGATTTAATCCAAGCATGATTGTTCTTGCTGATTCAACGGCATCAGTTATGTCTGTCATGTTGTGCGGGTCAAGTGGGTTGCACCTGTGGCAATAACTCAAGCCATCAAAATTGATTACAAAAAACTTTGGTTCAACTTTGTATTCGGTTGCTTTGAATTTCAGGAAATGATTGTAAGCAATGCGGGAAAGGTCATCATATTTAAAATCATAAATGAACATCGAAAAGCCTTTCTCAATATGTTGTTTTATGATGTGTTGAATAATGAAGTAAGATTTGCCTGCGCCTGGAGATCCCATAACTAATAAACCCCGCATTGGATTAATAAAATTTATCCAGCTTGATATTGTTTTTCCTTTCAAATTATAAGATGCCGGAAGATTAATTGAATACTCATTTTGCAACAGCCTTTCTTCTTGAGAAAATGTCTCATTCTGCTTATTAAAAATGTCTTTATTGCTCAACCGAATTTTTATTACACGGGAAATTAATGTGCCACCTGTCAATAACAATATATAACCAATAGATGTCAAAGCCATATATGCAACCGCAGTCACAGTCGCTTTCAGTTCAGCAAGAAAAATAAGAAAGCTGAAAAAATAAACTATCAAGCCGGCTATGATGTACGCAAAT